>CACZSA010000363.1 GCA_902783705.1 uncultured Ruminococcus sp. | reverse complement strand
GAATGGCAGGTCATCGAAGGGAAGTACAACGTCCTCATCGTCGGCATGGACAAGCAGGCGAACCTCGCGGACGTCACGATGATCGTCAGCGTCAGCACCTATGACAACTCGATCACCGTCATGCAGATCCCGCGCGACACCATGATCACGACGGGCGTCGCGACGAACAAGATCAACGCCCAGTATTCGAGCTTCGTGAACAACGCCTACCACTCCGGCGACCGCAATTCCTACCGCACCGCGCTCGACAACTACGCCCGGCTCCTCGAAAAGAGCCTCTGCATCAAGATCCACAACGCCGTCATGGTCTCGGTCGACGGGCTCGTCGATATCGTGGATGCGTGCGGCGGCGTCGACGTCTACGTCCCCGGACGGATGTACTACGAGGACCCGTTCCAGGACCTCGTCATCGACATTCCCGCGGGCTGGCAGCACCTTGACGGCTATGCCGCCATGGGCTTCGTGCGCTTCCGTTCGGACTACGTGCAGGCCGACCTCGGACGCCTCAACGCGCAGAAGATCTTCATCAGCGCGCTCTATAAGAAAGTCGTCGCGCTTGTCAAGAGCTTCGACGTCGCCACCCTCGCGGCGGTCGCGGGACGCATCCACGACGACGTCTGGACCGACATGAGCGTCTCCGATATCCAGTTCTACGTCCGCTGCTTCCTCAACATCGGCATGGACCGCGTGAAGATGTTCAACATCCCGGGCGGCATGGAGGCGGGAAACTGGTACTACGTCATCAACCGGGCCGGAACGCTCGCGATGATCAACCAGTATTTCAACATCTACACGAAGCAGATCGACAATTCGATCTTCGACCGCAACCTGACGTTCTGCTTCAGCCAGTATCAGCAGTACTGCGACGTGTATTACGCTCCGGCGACGTATTATTACAACGACGTCTTTGACGCGGAGAGCGTCGACGAGTACTCGATTGCCATCCCCTTTAAAAACTGATTTCATTTCACAAATTCTATGAGGAGGACACCCATGGACAACGAAACCAAGCTGCCGTTCGAAGAGAACCTCACCCCCGAGAGCCTCCGCGACCCCGAGACACTCGCGAAATTCATCGTTTCCGTGCTCGACTCCAAGAAAGCGCGGGACATCCGCCTGCTCCACGTGGAGGACCGGACCATCATCGCCGACTATTTCGTCATCGCGACGGGCTCCTCCCGCACTCAGATCCGCTCCTTCGCGGACGAAGTGGAATTCAAGCTTTCGGGCTACGGCATTGCCCCGCATCACATCGAAGGCGCGGACACGGGCATCTGGCTGCTCGAGGACTTCGGCTCCGTCGTCGTGCACATTTTCAGCGGCGAGGGACGAAAGTTCTACAATCTGGACAAGCTCTACGAAGACACCACCGAACACGATATTTCCTCGCTCATCACGGAAGACTGAGCGCAACTTTTGACAGAAGGGCAGAGACAACATGAAATACGATTTTGCCGCCATCGAGAAGAAATGGCAGGACAAGTGGGACGAGGCGGGTATTTTCCGCGCGTCGGAGGACCATTCGAAACCGAAATTCTACGCGCTCGTGGAGTTCCCGTATCCGAGCGGCGCGGGCATGCACGTCGGGCACATCAAGGCCTACTCCGGCCTCGAGGTGATCTCCCGGAAGAAGCGGATGCAGGGCTATAACGTCCTCTTCCCGATCGGCTTCGACGCTTACGGCCTTCCGACGGAAAACTACGCCATCAAGACCGGCACCCATCCCCGCATCGTCACCGACCGGAACATCGCGAAATTCACGTCCCAGCTGAAGCGCGTCGGCTTCTCCTTCGACTGGTCCCGCGTGGTCGACACCACCGACGAGGGCTATTACAAGTGGACGCAGTGGATCTTCCGCAAGATGTTCGACGCCGGGCTCGTGTTCCGCGCGACGACGCTTGTCAACTACTGCCCGCACTGCAAGGTCGTCCTCTCGAACGAGGACTCCCAGGGCGGCAAATGCGACGTCTGCCACAGCGATATCGTCCAGAAATCCAAGGACGTCTGGTATCTCCGCATTACCGAATACGCGGACAAGCTGCTCGAGGGCCTCGAGAAGGTTGATTATCTGCCCAATGTCAAGCTGATGCAGCAGAACTGGATCGGCCGCTCCGAGGGCGCGTACGCGAACTTCGCCTTGACAGGATGCGACGACAAGCTCCGCATCTACACGACCCGTCCCGACACGATGTTCGGCGTCACCTTCATGGTCATCGCGCCCGAGCATCCGATCATCGAGAAGTACCGCGACCGGATCGCCAACATCGACGCGCTCGACGCCTACCGCGAGGAATGCGCGAAGAAGACCGAATTCGAGCGCACGCAGCTCGTGAAGGACAAGACTGGCGTGAAGATCGAGGGCATCGCGGCGATCAACCCGGCGAACGGACGTGAGATCCCAATCTATATCTCCGACTATGTCATGATGGGCTACGGCACCGGCGCGATCATGGCGGTCCCGGCGCACGACGAACGCGACTATGACTTCGCGAAGAAGTTCGGCATCGAGATCATCGAGGTCATCAAGGGCGGCGACATCTCGAAGGAAGCCTACACGGGCGACGGCGAAATGGTCAACTCCGGATTCCTCAACGGCATCCGGACGAAGAAGGAAGCCATCGCGAAGATGCTCGAATACCTCACGGAGAAGGGCGTCGGCGAAAAGGGTGTCCAGTACAAGATGAAGGACTGGGCGTTCAACCGTCAGCGGTACTGGGGCGAGCCGATCCCGATCGTGCACTGCCCGCACTGCGGGATGGTGCCGGTGCCGTACGACCAGCTGCCGCTGCGGCTGCCGGAAGTCGAAAACTTTGAGCCGGGCGAAGGCGGCGAAAGCCCGCTGGCCAAGCTGG
>CACZSA010000362.1 GCA_902783705.1 uncultured Ruminococcus sp. | reverse complement strand
ATGAATCAACATACTTTTCCATCCCAGCATATAGGCTGCCTGTAAGAGATTCCATAACCTGACGTCTCTTGCAGGCTGCCCGAACAGTAGGGGTGAGAAAAGAATTGATCATACCCCGATTTCCTCGTCCAAATGAGCGCAAGAAAGGATGGATTTTGCTCCACCCTTTCTTGCGTGTTTCGTTTTTTTGACGTTTTTGTTAAACCTGCCGCGGCAGAACTTTGAAAGTGATCTATCTGTTCTGCAAATGCGTTTTGCGACAGGCCCTGATTTTTGAGAGTGGCGGACATGCTGCCACATTTCGTCCTTCCCCGGAGCGGATCCGGCGGGAGCAATCTTCAGCGGATGATCTCCAGCCAGCCGTATTTGCTTGTGGAGAGCGTGCCGATGTCCCAGAACCACATCACCGTGAATTCGCCTTCCGTGTTAATGGTGTAGAACATGTCGCCTTCCGAATCCGGGACAAGGATTCCGTAATCCAGAACGCGGCCCGCGGCGGAATCGTAGAGGATCCAGATCCCGTCCCCCGAAATGCCGAAGTATTCGGTGTCCGCTATCTCGGGCTCGATCCCCGTCATATCGTTCCGCATACCCTTGTAAATCCCGACGTCCTCATCGTTGAAGCTGCCGACGCTGTCGAAATCCGGCGGTCCGGCCAGATGAAAGTCCAGATCAGAGTCTTCGGGGTACCAGAAGACCGTATTGCCTTCCTTCTGCTGACGCTCGGCGTCCACCGCGTCGTAGGTCTCCCAGAACCACTCCGCGATCTGCTTCTCCGTCTCGAGCACCTCGGCGCTGCTGAATCGGATGCCGTATTCGTTCCACCTGAGTTCCCCTGCATCGGTGCTGATCTGCGATCTGCCGACCGTGACGGAACCGGAGTCCTGCGGGGGCGGGGCGGCTGGAGAGATGTCTTCGGTGTAGAGCGCGTCCGCGGGGTAATCGGAGGGATCCTCCCCCTCCTCCAGAATCTGACGGATGATCCCCCATGCCAGGGCGTCCGGGTCGTAGTTTTCCTCATCTTTGAGCGCTGCCACCCAGTCCGGCTCGGGCAGAGCGGATTCGGAGCGCGCACGGTATTCCGGGATGAAATCCATGTTGAGCGCATCGCAGAAATACGGGAAGATATCCTGCGGAATGGAGCCCTCGAGCTCGTCCGCGAAGAGGATCGGATGCGCGAAGATCATGTCGTCGAGCATTTCGTTCATGTCGTCCTGGATGATCGCCGCGCCGGGGGCGTATTCGACCTCGTGGTGATAACCGTTGTAGGCAAGGATCGTCAGCAGCGTATCGAGCAGGGAACTGCGGCCGGATACGGAGAGCGAGCCCCAGTCCCACACGGTGGAATTTGCGGCGATGCGGTCCGCATCCGTGTAATAGATCAGGGGGTTGTTGGCCGGGGTGTCGGTGTTTTGGGGGTCCATGATCTCTCTGCGGGTCTCGCTGACGACCTTCTCGTGGTTGACGTCGTCGATGATGTTGGGCGGCACGGGAGCGGGAACCGGCTGCTTCCTCGGCTCGACCGGCTTGTCGCCGGAGATATCCTGCGGTTCGGGATCGTTGTCGTCGGTGTCGTCCGTGCTGCCGGAGACCGGCTGATCCTCGAGCGGCTTTGTTCCTTCGCCGGAAACGGGTCTCTTCGCGGGAGCGACGGGCTGATCCTCGAAATACGTCGGGACGAAGTGGCAGATCAGCTCGTCGTAGACCGCCTCGTACGCGTGATACGTGGCCTCGCCCTCGAACGACAGAAGCGCGGCGTCCGTGTCGTACACCGTTCCGACGTACATGCCGTATTTGTTATGCCAGCGCACGTAGTCGTCTCCGAGCACGACGTCGCCGTCGGCGGCGATGACGTCGAAGACGTCAAACAGGTTGTCCGCCCGGTTGGATGCGATCTTGAAGAGATTCACGGTCGCGGATTTGCCGTTCGTGAAGTCGTGGAATACGATGGTGTCTGCGCTGTTGTCCTGCTCGTCGAGGGTATCCGGCAGCGCAAGATACAGATCGTGATCCTCGTAAAAGATGTCCTGCATGCCGTATGTCGGCGCGCCGTACGTCCTGGACGCGCGGGCGGGACGGGAGCCGCTCTTCCACTTGCCGCCCTCGATGAAGCGGCAGCGGAGCAGCTCGCGCAGCTCGTCGAACACGAAGCTGTACTTGCGGGGATAGGAGAGCTGTGCCGTGACCATGTACTTCGAGCCGAAGCCGGTATAGGTGAACGTCACGGTTCCGTTTTGGATGATCTCCGACGTCATCCAGTCGTCTCCCACCGCGAGAACCGTATTGTTCGGGCTGTTTTTCATGAGGGACTCGAGTTCTTTGATGTTCCGGTAGGGATTGTACTCGAGCTTCACGGAACAGGACGCGGAGCTGCGCTTGTCGGAGAAAATGACGCTCTGATCCTCGAATGCCTGCTTCTCCGTGAGCTGAGCGGGATAGAAGATCAGGCAGTCGGCGATCTCCATGAAATAGGCGGCGTGGTTGTGGTTGTAGTCGTCGCGGTCCTTTGCGTACGCTTCCTTCAGGCGGGCGGCCGTCACCGTCGACACGGCCACGGAGGCCGTCTTCCGGATGGCTTTGGTCTGCTTGTCCGCGGAATCGTTTTTGCTCTCCGCCCGGACGGTCTTATCGCCCGTCGTCACATAGACCACGATTTTTTCGGGCGTCGTGACCGCGGTGTAGGCGGTGTCCCCGGACTTGCCGGTGATGACGGACGGGGCGGCATCCCCGGAGGATGACGTGCGGATCTCCTCTGAGAGCATGACGGGAGAGCCGACGCTGAGCGTCACTTCCGCGTCGTCGTCCGTATAGAGGTAGCCGCCGTTCTCCATGGGAGTGAGGACCGCTTCGATCTCGGTCAGCCCCTTCAGGATCTCCTCGATGTCGTCGGGCGTATCCGGATTGACCGGGTACGGGATCGGCGCGGGGTCGTTCCCAAACAGCCAGACGAAGCCGAGAAATCCGAGGAATCCGACGAGAAGCACGCCGAGTATGGTAAGCACGACGGTCCCCGCGTGGGATTTCTTCTTTTTGACTTGCGGAACGGCCTGCTGCGCGGAATACGCCTGCCCCTGCGGATAGCTCGGCTGGGCCTGCTGCTGCCGGTTCGCGTTCTGCGGATACCCGGCGGGCGCGAACGTCTGCTGTTGATTCT
>CACZSA010000361.1 GCA_902783705.1 uncultured Ruminococcus sp. | reverse complement strand
TGGGGCCGGGTGATTGACAAGAGGGCCCGGCCTGCCGGTTTCAACTCGTTGAAACCGAGTCCTCATTGTCCGCCAGCCGCGCAGGCGAAAAAACTTTCGACTTGGTCGATACCAAATCCGCAAGCGTCAGCGCGCTGACGGAATAAACAGCGAAGAAATCACAAAAGAACCCCTTCTTTTCTTCTTTTCTCTGGAAAACCTCCGCAGTTTGTGGTATAATGAACGAAAAGACAAAATCCCCCTCGGAAGGATACCCTCTTTCAGCATGAAAATCACACCCGCGGATACGCGAGCAAATACGAAGGATTCGCGCGAAGCGCAGTTCCGCCGCATGACCGAAACCCCCGTTCCCCGCCTCATCATCACCCTCGGCATCCCCACCACCGTGAGCATGCTCATCACCAACCTCTACAACATGGCGGATTCCTACTTCGTCAGCAAGATCGCCCTCTCCGCCGGAGGCGCAACCAGCGTCGTCTTCGGCATCATGGCGATCCTGCAGGCGTTCGGCTTCATGTTCGGGCACGGCGCGGGGAGCAATATCAGCCGTCTGCTCGGAGGACGCCAGGTCGAACGCGCCAGCCGCTACGCCTCCGCCGGGTTCGCGTGGGCAGCCGGGTGCGGAACGCTCATCCTCATCCTCGGCCTCTCCTTCATCGATCCCCTCATGCGCCTCCTCGGGAGCACCGACACCATCCTCCCCTACGCCAGGGACTACGGACGCTTCATCCTCCTCGCCGCCCCCTTCATGACCGCCTCCTGCGTCCTCAACAACATCCTCCGCTACGAGGGCAAGGCCGCGCTCGCCATGATCGGCCTCACCTCCGGGGGGCTCCTCAATATCGCCCTCGACCCGCTTTTCATCTTCGCCTTCCGCATGGGCATCTCCGGCGCAGGACTCGCGACCGCCCTCTCCCAGCTCATTTCGTTCTCGATCCTCCTCTCCATGTTTCTCAGCGGGAAGACCCAGAGCCGCATCTCCCCGAAATACCTCTCCCGCGACTGGACCGTCGTGCGCGATATCGTCCTCACCGGACTGCCCTCCCTCGCGCGGCAGGGTCTCTCCAGCGTCTCCACCATGGTCCTCAATACGACGGCCAAGCCCTTCGGGGACGCCGTCATCGCCGCCATGGGCTATGTCGGACGCTCCTCGAACCTCATCTTCAGCGTCGGCCTCGGCATCGGTCAGGGCTTCCAGCCCGTCTCCGGCTTCAACTACGGCGCGAAGAAGTATTCGAGAGTCCGCCGCGGCGCCGTCTTCACCCTCGTCTTCGGCGTCTGCTTCATGGGCGTCCTCTCGACCGCCGTCTTCGCCCTCGCCCCGCAGATCATCGCCCTCTTCCGCACCGAGGAGGAGGTCGTCCGGGTCGGCGCGGAGGCTCTGCGCATCGCCTGCGTCTTCATCCTCTTCCTCCCCGTCTCGGTCGTCGCGTCCATGCTGTTCCAGAGCATCGGAAAGAGCGGACGCGCCCTCTTCATCTCCTGCCTCCAGAGCGGCGGCGTGTTCATCCCGCTCTGCCTGATCCTGCCCCGCGCGGGCCTCGGCGTCCGGGGAATCGAGCTGGCCCAGCCCCTCGCCTACCTCGCCGCCGCCCTCGTCTCCCTGCCCATCATGCTCGCCTTCTTCCGCACTCTGCCGGAGGACGAATAACTCACGGAGGTTCAAAATGCTCTTCAACTCCATCGAATTCCTCCTGTTCTTCCCGCTCGTCGCCGTTCTGTATTTTCTCCTGCCGTACAAGCTCCGGCGGTATTTCCTCCTCGCGGCGTCCTGCTGGTTCTACATGTCCTTCATCCCGAAGTACATGCTCATCCTGCTCTTCACCACCGTCGTGGACTACACCGGCGCGCGGCTCATCGAGCGGTTCCGGGAGAAGCCGGGGGCAAAGCGGGCCGTGTTCATCGCCGGGCTCGCCTGCAACGTCGGGCTCCTCGTCTGGTTCAAATACCTCGGCACGATCGGCGACACGATCAACTTCTTCGGGCATCTGCTGTCCCTCAAAACCGTCGTCTTCCCCGAGGTCGTCCTCCCCGTCGGCATCTCGTTCCACACCTTCCAGTCCATGGGCTACTTCATCGACACCTACACCGGACGGCAGAAGGCGGAGCGGAATTTCATCGACTTCGCGCTCTTCCTCATGTTCTTCCCCCAGCTCGTCGCCGGCCCGATCGAACGCTTCTCCTCCCTCATGCCGCAGCTCAAGGCGGATCATGACCTGAAGGCGGAGAACATCTCCCTCGGCGGGCGCAAAATGCTCTGGGGCATGTTCAAGAAGGTCGTCGTCGCCGATAACCTCGCCCTCTTCGCCGACGCGGTGTTCGATTCCCCGGACAAATTCGGCGGCGCGGGCATCCTCCTCGGCGTCCTCTGCTTCACCGTGCAGATCTACTGCGACTTCTCCGGCTACTCCGACATCGCCGTCGGGTGCGCGAAGATCCTCGACATCGACCTCATGAAGAACTTCGACACGCCGTATTTCAGCCGCTCCGTCCCGGAATTCTGGCGGCGGTGGCA
>CACZSA010000360.1 GCA_902783705.1 uncultured Ruminococcus sp. | reverse complement strand
GCCTTCTCCGCCTCTGGACTCCACCTCTACCCCCTCGGGTACAACCTCATGTATGGAACGGAAGCGTTGTTCAATGGGGGCTAAACGGTGTCATACGAGGATTACAGGGGCCTCACCATGATAGTCAAGCTGAAAGTATCGTGATACGCTCAACGCCGGGAGTAAAGCGGTTCGTGTTAGTCCTTTACTCCATGAAGGTGCACAGCGAAAATGTTCGATCCAGCTCTAACATTTCCGCACAGCACCTTCATCTTGACGAAGTCAAAAGGGCTAACACGCGCAAACTGAACTCTCGGCGTTGAGCGAGCCACAAAACTATCCGTGCCACTCAACATGGTGATGGCCCCTGTAAATCAACATACGATAGGCGAGATGGAACTTGTTCCATCCGCCGTTGGACCAAGCGAAATTGAGCAAAGGTGCCAGATCGCCAAGGTACGCATGCTGCGGAGAAAGTGAGGAGTCCAGAGGAGAGGAGGAGCCCTCTCCTCCTTTCCTCTGGCCGGGGTGATTCACAAGAGGGCCGCGGCCGGTCCTCTTGTGCGCCGTCCGCGAGGACAAAAAACAATCGACTTGGTCGATTTTAAATCCGCAAGCGTCAGCGCGCAGACGGCAGAGCATAGACGAATCTGCGGATTCTTACGGCTTTCCCGCGGGAAAATCCCGGATTTTCCCACGCGGTTTTTGCGAAATCTCCTTGACATTCCCCGCGTTTTCGTGTATCATGAACACGATCAATTCTTTTGAAAAAAGGACTTTGCAATGAAAAAAATCCTCTCGCTTCTCCTCTGCCTCGCCGTCCTCCTCCCTACTTTCGCGGCCTGCTCCAACAACGCCGCCGATCCGGGGAATTCCGACGGTGCGCAGAACCCCTCCGGGAATACCGCCCCCTCCGCTGAGGCCGAGGCTGCCCCCGAGGAGCCCGAAATCACCCGCGCCAACTACCCCGACACCCTCTCGCCCGACCTCAACTTCGACGGCGTGACCCTCAGCATCAACGCCTTCGGATCCGAGAACTGCATCAACTATGACTGCACCGGCGAGCTCACCGGCGACGTCGTCCTCGATGCGGTCTACAACCGCAACATCACCGTCGAGGACCGCCTCAACGTCAAGCTGAACTACGTCTTCGGCTCGGCGGACTGGGACGGCTTCCCGGCCTCCGTCGCCACCGTCCTGCAGGCGGGCACCGACGACTACGACCTCATCGTCGAGGAGAGCTCCCGCCTCTTCGAACAGTCCATTCAGGGCTATTTCTACGATTTTCTCACTCTCGACAACATCAACCTCGAGCAGCCGTGGTGGTACTCCGAGATGATGGAGGAGAGCCAGTTTGACAACACCAAGCGGTTCTTCCTCAACGGCGACATCTGCCTGACCGTCTTCATGGGCGCCTCCGCGATGTACTTCAACAAGCCCGTCTTCACCGACTACTTCGGCGACGTGAACGCGCTCTACGACTCCGTCCTCGACGGCACGTGGACCTACGACAAGTTCGCCGACTACTGCCGCGGCGTCTACACGGACGTCAACGGCGACGGCAAG
Organism: uncultured Ruminococcus sp.; assembly: GCA_902783705.1. Lineage (GTDB taxonomy): Bacteria > Bacillota > Clostridia > Oscillospirales > CAG-272 > UMGS1696. The sequence goes on along the minus strand of CACZSA010000360.1, from coordinate 889 downwards.
GCGGACGCGGGCGATCTGATGGGCTTCCGCTACGAGCAGTGGGGCGTCCCGAACCACATGTCCATGTCGACGGGCCTGACGTACGCGCTCCGCGACAGCGAAGGCTTCCCGATCCTCGACATCTACACGGAAAACGGCATCAAGTGGGGAGAGACGCTCTACCGTCTGCTCTACACGGACAATATCTCGATGCTGGGCGCGAAGCAGGACACGTTCATCGCGGGCAAGTCCCTCTTCTTCCCGGGCATGTTCGAGACCGCGCTCGTTCTCCGCGACGTGGACTTTGAATACGGCATGGTGCCCTATCCGAAGCTCGACGAATCGCTCGATTATCTCTGCGGCGCGGCGACGGCGAACGGCTGCGGCGTAGCGATCCCGGTCTCGGCGAACGCGGAACGGATCAGCGCGACGACGGCGACGGTGGAAGCGCTCTGCGCGGAGGCGTACCGGAAGGTGGTCCCGGCGTGGTACGACACAGCGCTGAAGATCAAGTACTCCGACGCGACGATCGACGCGCAGATGGTGGACATCATCTACAACCACATCAACAGCCCGTTCATCATGATGGCGGACAAAGCGCTCGGCACGGGTTCGATCTACACGAACGCGGTGTTCGGATCCTCGAACGAGGGGGCGTTCGCGTCGTGGTGGGCGAAGAACGAGAAGCTTCTTGTGAAGAAGCTGGAGAAGGCGCTCGACAGCTACAAGAAGCTGCCGTAAAGGCAGCCAATTCCGGCAGGAATTGCGGTGTGCATGGCGCAGACTGGTCAGACGGTCTGCGCCTTTTTTGCTTGCGCGCGGACGCTTGCGGGCGGGGAGCCCCCGCGGGCAAAAGGCGAGCTCACCTTCGGCAAGCTCGCGGTTGCAGTTGTGTTTCGCTCTGCGCGCT
>CACZSA010000359.1 GCA_902783705.1 uncultured Ruminococcus sp. | reverse complement strand
TATGGTTTATGAAATATTAATGAAGACGGCGAAGAACTTTCAGAATTCGTTCAACATCCTCCTCCGTGCTGAACGCGGAGAAGCTGAGCCGCACGCATCCGTTCTCCCCCGCTCCGAGGGTCCGGCATGCGTCCGGCGCGCAGTGGAATCCCGTCCGTACGCAGATCCCCGCCTCCGCGAGCGTGTTACCGATCTCCGCGGGGGTGCGGTGCCGGTGCGTGAATCCGACGACCGATCCGTCTGCCGGACCGTGAAGCGTGAAATTCCCGCTGAGGCCGCCCGTAAACAGCCGCGCAAGGCTGGATTCGTGACGCCGGATCGTCTCCGTGCCGCGCTCCCGTACCCAGCGCATCCCCGCAAGCAGTCCGGCGGCGGCGGGCAGCGGGAGGGTCCCGGCCTCGAGGCGTTCGGGCAGCTCGTCGGGCATTCCCGCCTCGAGTGAGCGGATCCCTGCCCCTCCAAAGATCAGCGGACGCGGGACGACACCCTCCCCGATCACAAGGAGCCCGATGCCCTGCGGCCCGTAAAGCCCCTTGTGGCCCGGTACGGCGAGAGCGGAGATCCCGTCGCGCTCCATGTCGATCGGGAAGTGCCCCGCGCTCTGGGCCGCATCGACGACAAAGAGAATGCCCTGCTCGCGGCAGAGACGTCCGACGCGCCGGATTGGGAGGACCTTCGAGCAGACGTTGGACTGATGCGTCGCGATAATGAGCGCAGTATCGGGGCGCAGATTGGCCCGGATCGACGCGAGGATCTCGTCATCGCTGCCCGAGGCGTCGTACTGTCCGGCAGCGGCGCGTCCTTCGCGGACCAGCGAGAGGACCGGTCGGCGTACGGCGTTGTGGCAGAGATTGTCGCAGAGAATGTGACCGCCGTGCGGTACGAGGCCGCGGATCGCAATGTTCAGCGAGGCTGTCGCGCCGGAGGTGATGACCGTGCGGGAGGGATCCGCGCCGAAGAACTCCGCAGCCTCTGACCGGCAGGTATAGACAAGCTGTGCGGCGGCGTCCGCCATCGGGTGAGATCCACGGCCCGGATTGCCGCCGCAGGAGCGCATGGCTTCGGAGACCGCTTCGATCACGGCGGGAGGCTTGGGCCACGTCGTCGCGGCATTGTCGAGGTAGATCATCCGCGGCCTCCGATGAGCTCACCGTAGGTCACACCGCGCCGTGTGAGAGCCGATTTCAGCTTTTCCCCCGCGCCGCACGGAATACGGAGTCCGAAGGCACACCCGTACCGCGTGACGGAGGGATCGACGGAGACCACGTCCGCTCCGATGCGCATTTCCCCGGCGATACGACGTGCGCTCTCCGCCTGGGTTCTCGATTTCATGGTGAGAATGCAGTCCGGCATATTGAACCTCCTTGTGAATCGTCTTCTCCAACATCCTATGCGTCGCTGCGGAAAACGTCACGCGGATTGACAACACGCGGGATTTGAGATATAATAAGGGAAAACGGCGAAAACAGGTGACGGCATGGAGCGCTACACGGCTGATTTTACGGATATGAACGAAAACGGAGCGGGGATCGCGCGGATCGACGGCATGGTAATCTTTGTCCCCGGCGTCCTCCCCGGTGAGCGGGCCGAGTTTGAGATCACGGAACACAAGAAAAATTATGCAATAGGCAAATGCCTATCCATCATTTGCAAATCCGAACATCGGATCGAATCCCTCTGCCCGAACGAGGCGTCCTGCGGCGGATGCTCCCTCGGTTGGATGGATTTCGGAGAGGAGAACCGGATCAAGGCCAACACCGTCCGTGCCGCGCTCCGAAGAGCCGGACTCGGAAAAACGCGGGTCGAAGAGACAGTCACGACGGGTGAGCGGTACGGCTACCGGAACAAGATGACCGTGCGCTTTGATCCCCTCGCCCAGACCTTCGGTTACAGCAGGCCGCTCACAAGCGAGATCCTTCCCTTCGGCGGATGCCCGCTCTGCCCCGCGGTCTTTTCGCAAATCGTGACCTTCCTGAACGCCTCGCCGGAGATCACTCGTCCCCTCGCGCCGGAGTCCCTTGCCGTTCGATATGCGCCGGATGGGGTGACGGTGACGCTCTATGCCGGGGCTTTCACGGATAGGGATGCCGGCGCGCTGCGCAATGCGCTGAAGGAGCGGTTCCCTGAGATCGTGCACTTGCTCGTGAACGCGCCGGGACATGCCGAGAACGCGGAACTCTCCGAGCGGATCGGCGGACTGGACATGCATTATTCTTCCGAGGCCTTCCGGCAGGTGAACACGCCTGCGTTCGAGCGGCTTCTTGAAATCGTGAAGGAAGAGGCGGGCAAGGCAGATTTCCGGACCGCCGCCGATCTCTACTGCGGCTCCGGCGTGATCGGGCTGACCCTCGCGAAGACCTACCCCCGCACGAAAATCTACGGCATCGAGATCAACCCGGACGCCGTGGAGGACGCGAAGAAAAACGCTTCACGGAATGGGATCGGGAATATCCGGTTCTTCTGCGGAGACGCGGCTTCGTTCCGGAAAAAATTCCCCTCCTCCGCCGAGCTTGTAACGGTCGATCCGCCGCGCGCCGGGCTGTCCGCCTCCATGCGCCGGGAGCTGCTCGCGCTGAACCCGAAGCGTGTGATCTATGTCTCCTGCAATCCGCAGACACTCGCCCGTGATCTCGCCGAACTGACGCAGAACGGCTATGCGATCCGCCGCGTCACGCCCGTGAACATGTTCCCCGCGACAAAGCATGTCGAGACGGTATGCTGCTTGCGCCGCTGATAGAGGGATTGTATTTCAATAAAATCAAAAATCCGGTTGACCGTCGGCTCTCATGCGGACGGAGATCGAATGAAAGAGGTTTCCCGACACCTCACGATATAGAAATATAAAAGGCGAATGCCAAAAAGACATTCACCAAAAGCCATTTTACGAGGATATTTTGATGAAGCGCTATAACGTTATCCTGATCGCAGACCCGGCGCGAGAACATCTTCTGATGTGCAAACGTCTCCACGATCCGTTCCGTGGCAAATACAACATGGTTGGCGGACACGTCGAGGCGGGAGAATCCGAGGATGACGCTGCCTACCGGGAGCTCTATGAAGAAAGTGGGATCACCCGGGACGACGTCACCCTCACACGCGTGATGGATCTTGTCTATCATTTCGAGGATCTCGAAATCGAGGTCTATGCCGGGCGGCTTCATCACCCCGTGGAGGTGCGCGGCGACGAGAACCCGCTCGAATGGCTGTCGATCGACGAGAACTACTTCGATTTCAACCGCTTCGCCGGGAATGGAAACATCGGACATATCCTCATCGAAACGCTTCTCTCCGGCGCGCTGGACTGAAATGACAAAGGAATCCCCTCTGCACGGATCGCACGTACAGAGGGGCGATTTTATGTGTTTTTTCGCTCGCGCCTACTCCAGACAAGATACACGCCGACGCAGATCGCGACGGAGAGCACGGAGCCCGCGGTTGAGGCCAGACCCATCGGAAAAAGCGTCTCTGCGAACGTCACCGAAGCCCAATAAGCCACGGGGATCCGGACGCACATCATGGACAACAGGTTGTGTACAAACGGCACGAGCGACTTCCCCATCGCGCAGAAATACCCGCTGAAGCAGAAGTGCACGCCCGCGAGCATGCAGTCCATCACATACCCGCGCATGTACTGCCCGCCGAGGGTCACCGCTTCCCCGCCGTCCCGCAGGAAGAGCGAAACGAATGGCTCTGCGGCAATCTGCATCACCACGGTCGCAAGAAATCCCCACCCGAGCGCGACGAAGATTGCATAGCGGAGCGTGAGCCGCGCGCGGTCCGGTCGTCCGGCTCCGAAATTCTGCGCGCCGAGAGCCGAGGTCGCCGAGAGCATGGTCGAAGGGATGAGGAAGAGGATTCCGATGATCTTCTCGACCACGCCGACCGCCGCCGCGTCGTTCAGTCTGCGCCGGTTCGCGAAGACGGTGATCGCGATGAAGGCCGCCTGGATCAGCCCGTCCTGCACCGACACGGGGATCCCGACGGAGAGGATCGCGCCAAGCGTACCTCGATCCGGTCGGAGGTCCGACGACATGATCCGGGGCAGGATCCGGCTTCTGCGCAGGAACCAGAGCGCCGAGACGACGCTTGCCGCCTGCGAGAGGACCGTTCCGAGTGCCGCACCCGCCGTATCAAGCCGGAGTGCGCCGATGAAGAGGAAGTCGAGCGCGATGTTCATGACGCACGCGACACCCACATACCGCAGCGGCGTCTTCGTGTCGCCCATGCCCCGGCAGACCGCGCTGATGACGTTGTACGCCGTGATGAACGGGATCCCGCAGAAGCAGACGGAGAGGTAGCGGATCGCACCTGGGACGGCTTCCGGGGGTGTGGAGAGGAGGGAGACGACCGGGGAGACGCAGAAGAGGAGGGCGGCTGTCAGAAGGATAGAAAGCACACTGAAGAATGTCACGGTGTTTCCGATCGCTGCGGCGATATCACGCTCCCTTCCCGCGCCGACCGAACGTCCGACAAGCACCGTCGTGCCCATCGCGAGGCCGACAAGGATCACCGTCAGCACGTGCATGACCTGACTGCCGACGGAAACCGCGGTCGAGGATTCGGTCCCGCAGAAGAGCCCGATGATGTAGAGATCCGCCATGCCGTAGAGCGTCTGGAGAAAATATGAAAGGAGATACGGCAGGGAGAAGCGCACAAGTGCCCGGAAGACGCTGCCCTCCGTGAGTTTTTGTTCCATAAAGCAAAGAAATCGTGAAAAAGGGGAGAAACTTCCCCGTGGAAGTCCCTCCCCGCTGTCGGTCGGACCGATTATTCGTCGGCGTTTTCCCAGTTGTGGTAGATCTCCTGAACGTCGTCGAAGTCTTCGAGCATTTCGATGAGCTTGTTCATGTTCTTGATGTCGTCCTCGTCGGTGAGGGTGACGTAGGTCTGCGGGATCTTGTCCTCTTCAGCGGATTCGATCTTGTAGCCCAGCTTTTCGAGCTCGTCGCGGACGGCGTACAGGTCGTCGACCTCGGTGGTGATCTCGAAGGTCTCATCGGTAGCGGCGAAATCCTCCGCGCCCGCTTCGAGAGCCGCTTCCATCAGCGCGTCCTCATCGGCGTCCTCGTTGTCCTCTTTGAGAAGAACGATCACGCCCTTGTCGTCGAACATGTAGGAGACGCATCCGGTCGCGCCGAGGTTTCCTCCGTACTTGTCGAAGTAGTGACGGACTTCGGAGGCGGTGCGGTTGCGGGAGTCGGTCGCGGTCTCGACGATCACGGCGACGCCGGACGGGCCGTAGCCCTCGTAGGTGATCTCTTCGTATTGAACGGCTTCGGCGCCCATCGCTTTCTTGATCGCGCGGTCGATGTTGTCGTTCGGGACGTTGTTGGCCTTGGCCTTCGCGATCAGCTCGCGGAGCTTGCCGTTGGTGTTCGGATCGCCGCCGCCCTCACGGACGCAGATCGCGATCTCCTTGCCGATCTTGGTGAAGACCTTTCCCTTCTGGGCGTCGGTCTTCTCCTTCTTGTTCTTGATGTTGTTCCATTTGCTGTGTCCGGACATAATAACCTCGTTTTTATATAATATTCAGATTTTTTCGGGGGTCTTCATGCAGATGAGATGCAGGGCCGTGCCGAG
>CACZSA010000358.1 GCA_902783705.1 uncultured Ruminococcus sp. | reverse complement strand
GGGGCCGGGTGATTGACAAGAGGGCCCGGCCTGAGGGTCCTCTTGTCCGCCAGCCGCGCAGGCGAAAAAACATTCGACTTGGTCGATCCCAAATCCGCAAGTGCCAGCGCGCAACCCGAAAGAATATAGAAAAAGCGCACATGACGGGGAAAACATGTGCGCCTTTATCCTGCTGCACCAATTCAGATCATTCTGCACACCTCTTGTGCATCCTCCTCCGCGAGGGCGCGCATCTCCTTCGCATGCCCGGCGAGGGTGAGGCGGATCGATTCCTCCTCCGCGAGGACGGCGCGGACGTTCGAGAGGATCGCCTCCTCGAGCGCGCCGTCCGCCTCCAGCGCTTCCGCCAGCTCGATCGACGCCGGCTGCCCGAGCGCGCGCATCATCGACGCCACCTTCGGATCGTACGACAGCCCGATCACCGGCGTCGCCGCGCTTGACGCGAAAATCACCGCGTGCAGGCGCATCGCAAGGGCAAACCGCGCCCCGCCGAGCAGCCCGATCAGATCCGCCGCCGACGTCGGAAGGTACAGCGCGGATTCCACGCCCTCCGCCCGCAGAAGCGCCGCCGCTTCCTCGCAGACCGCGGTGTCCTGGCTCTTCTGCATCGGCAGGATCAGCGGGACGAGGGACGTCTCCCGCGCGAGGACCGCCGCCGCATGGGCCGCCTCGTTCACAAACCGGCGGTCGCGGTCCGTCAGCTGGGCGGATTTCGGCTTTTTTTGCCTGCTGAGAGGTCTCAGCGACACCGCGAAATACCCGTCCCGCGCGAGTCCCAGCTCGCCGAGGAGCGCGTCGAGGCGTTCGGGCGCGCATCCGTCGAGGAGGAACGCCGGGTCCGCCGTCAGCCGGATCTTTTCCTCCGGCACGCCGAGGGAGACGAGCTCGCGCTTCGAATCCGGGTCCCGCACGGAGATCCGGTCGGCGCGGGAGACCACCCGCCCGGCGAGGACGCGGTTCTTCGGATCCCGGATCGGACCGATGCCGTTCGCGTAGACCGCCGCCTTCGTGCCGTGGTTCTCCGCCCACGCGAGAAGGCCCGCGTAGTATTTCAGGCTCCGGCGGCTCGTCGCGTCCTGGAGAAGGCTCCCGCCCCCGGAGAGGAGGAGCTTCGAGCGGCGGATCTCATGCCCCACGGCGGCGAGATTGAACCGCGAGACGCAGGAGAGGCCCGTGCGCTTTGCGTCCCGGCGTCCGTTCTTCGTCAGCGCCGCGATCTTCACCCCCGGCTTCGCCCGCGCGAGGGACGCGCTGATGACGTCGAGGAGGCTTTCGTCGCCGAGGTTCCCGAAGCCGTAGTACCCGCTCACGATCACGTCGGCGGGCGTTTTCCGCAGGTGGAACGGCGCGGGCGAGGCGAGGGTCTTCTCGTACATCCGGCGGTAGTCGTCCGCCATCCGCCGCGCCCCGTAGTGCCGGATCACATAGTCCCGGTTGAAGCGGCCCATTTCGGCGAGATCTGCCGGGTCGGCGTCCAGGAGGGCGGAGATCCCGCTGAGAAGATCGTCCCCTGAGGCGAGCGGGAACCCGCGGCAGCAGAAGTTCGTGCCGACCGCGTCCTCTTCCTTCGATTCGTCGAAGACGCCGAGGGATCCCTGACCGCCCGCGAGGATCACGGGCTTGGCCGCCGCCATCGCCTCGAGCGCGGAACGGGAGACCCCGACGAAGACGTCCGCCGCGGCGCAGTATTCTCCGGTGTTCGAGACCGGACCGGTGACCGTCACGAGCGGGCGGCCCGCTTTTTTGTTGATTTCCGCGGCCTGCGCCTCGATCCGCACCTGCTCCGATCCGCCGCCCACGATGAGGATGTCGACGTCCGGGTAGGACGCGGCGAGGCGGGGCGCGATCTCGAGCAGGCGGAAGGCCGGATCCGCGCGGTCGGGGTCGAGACGGCTCATCGTGACGACGCGGCGGCGGGCGGGATCGAGCTTGTGCGCGGCGAGGACGGGCGCGGGGGAGACCGACGGGGAGAATTTCTCCGTGTCGATGCCGTTGACCGTCGTGTGGATGCGGTCGCGCGGGATGTCGTACTCCGCGACGAGGTAGTCCGCGATGTCGTCCGAGACCGCCATGACGCGCTCGCCCCAGCGGGAAATGCGCCGCCAGAGGGGATTGACGTCGAAATTGAGGTGCGCGGTCGTGACGAAGCGGAATTTCCGTCCGTCTCCGACGTCGAGGGTGTTCCAGAGGAGTCCGCAGATGAAGGCGGGGATGCGCGCGTGGGCGTGGACGAGGTCGAAGGAGCCCTCCCGGATGAGCTTTTTCAGCCCCGCGTAGGAGCGAAGGACCGCGCCGGGACGCTTGGTGTGGAGGGGCAGGGTGACGCACTTCACGCCGGAAGCCGCCGCCTCGTCCGCGTAGACGCCGCCGAACGACGCGAGCGTCACGTCATCCCCCGCGGCGCAGAGCTCCCGGCAGAGCTCGAGAATGTGCGTCTCCGCCCCGCCGATGTTCATGGACATGGTAACGATCAGGATTTTCATTGGCATTACCCTATGTGAATTACGAATTAAGAATTAAGAATTTGGAATCCTTCCTTATACTTGCGCGCTGGCGCTTGCGGATTTTGGATCTTGCAGATCCGACGCTTTTTTCGCCTGCGCGGCTGGCGCACAAGAGGGCAGGTATTATCTTGTATCCTGCGCGCTGGCGCTTGCGGATTTGGGATCGACCAAGTCGATTGTTTTTTTGTCCTTCCGGACGGGACCAGAGAGGACCCTCGGGCCGGGCCCTCTCTGGACTTTCCCGGCCCCAGAGGAAAGGAGGAGTGG
>CACZSA010000357.1 GCA_902783705.1 uncultured Ruminococcus sp. | reverse complement strand
GATGCACGGCGGCAAGGCGAAGACCGATCTCGCCGGCGAGGACCTCGAAGCCCTCGAGCGCGGCATCCCGAACCTTCTGAAGCACGTTTCCAATATCCGCAACGTCTATCACCTCCCGGCAGTTGTCGCAGTCAACCGTTTCCCGACCGACACGGACGCGGAGATCGAGTTCATCATCAAGAAGTGCCGCGAGCTCGGCGTCAACACCGTCCTCTCGACCGTCTGGGCAGACGGCGGCGAAGGCGGGCGCGCGCTGGCGGAGGAAGTCGTCCGTCTCTGCGAGGAGGAGCGCGGCAATTTCACCTACTCCTATGAGGACGATCTCACGATCACCGAGAAGATCGAAGCGCTCACGAAGAAGATCTACGGCGGCGACGGCGTGAACATCCTGCCCGCCGCGAAGAAGCAGATCGAGCAGATCGAGGCGCTCGGCTTCGGGAAATGTCCCATCTGCGTGGCGAAGACGCAGTACTCGCTGTCCGACGATCCGACCAAGCTCGGCGCGCCGTCCGGCTTCACCGTGACCGTCAAGGCCGCGAAGGTCTCCGCGGGCGCGGGCTTCGTGGTCGTCTACACGGGCGATATCCTCACGATGCCGGGCCTGCCGAAGGTCCCCGCCGCCGAAAAGATCGACGTCGACGACACGGGCCGCATCTCGGGTCTGTTCTGAGAAATCAGCAGGGGAGGCGCACTCCGGTGATCCGCCTCCCCTCTTTTCATCCCCGATCATCTGAGCAAAGGAATCCGGCACAGAATCATGTCCATCCGAACGGAAAAACAGAATGCGGTGCTCACGGAAGGCGCGCGGATCGCGAAGATCATCGCCGACCGCGCTCCGACCGTCGACTATACCCCCGCCATGCTCGATCAGGCGAGAGGGTTCTACACCCCCGAGGACATCGCCGCCGTCGAGCAGCGGTACGGGGAATTCGAGACCTTCTTCGTCCTCACCTCGTTCATTCAGGATTACAAAATCGACAAATTCGCCTCCTCCCTCACGCAGACCCTCCTCTACCGGAACGCGCGGCGCCTCGACAAGCAGACCTTCCGCGCCAATCCCTACCTCGCCGAGGTGAAGATCCCGACGGTGTCGGAGGGGCGGTTCACGCTGACGGAATCCCGGTACGGGCGCGGCGAGCTCTTCCAGTACGCCATCCCGGATTTCCGGGCGGAATACACAGTCCCGAAGATCGGGTTCTTCTCCCAGCCCGTGCGTTTCCCGACGATCTGCGAGGGCGGCGTCCCCTGGATGAGCGTCTGCCCGTCGGAGATCACGTCGATGCAGGCACCGATCGGCGACGCGGAGGGCGCGGTCCTCGTGCTCGGCCTCGGGCTGGGGTATTATCCCTTCATGATTTCCCGGAACGAGCGTGTGCGCCGGATCACGGTCATCGAGCGCGCGCCGGAGGTCATCCGCCTGTTCCGCGAGCATCTTCTGCCGCAGTTCCCGTACCGGGACAAGATCGAGGTGATCGAGGCCGATGCGTTCGACTACCTCGGCACGGAGGAGGCGCGGGCGTTCGACTTCTGCTTCGCCGATCTCTGGCAGGGAGCGGGAGACGGCGCGCCGCTGTACAGGAGACTGAAGGAATACGAATCCAAGTTCTACGCCATGCGCTTCTCCTACTGGATCGAGGACGCGCTGAAATTCTTTACCGAGGGCTGAGCCGCCATGTTTTCGATTGCGCTCTCGAACGTCCTTGTGACGCTGTTCTATCTTCTTCCGGGCTTTGTGCTCCGGAAAATGGGCAAAGCGAAGCCGGAGCACCTTCCGACGCTCTCCGCGATCCTCGTCTACGTCGGGACGCCGTTCCTCGAGATCTCCGCGTTCATGAACATGGAGTTCTCCTGGACGGACGTCGGCAACATGGGGATTTTCTTCGCAGCGACCTTTGCCGCCCAGTGCCTCTTCATGCTTCTCGTCCGCGTGATCCTCGGGAAGAGGCGGTTTGAGATCCCGAAGAACCGTCTTCTCGCGATCGGCGGCGTGATGGGGAACGTGGGCTTTTTCGGCCTGCCGATCCTCACGGCGCTCCTGCCCGATCATCCGGAGGTCGCGTGCTATTCGACGATGTTCTCGCTGTCGATGAACATCCTCGCGTTTACGGTGGGCGTCTACTGCCTGACGGGCGACAAGAAGTACATGTCGGCGAAGGCGGCAGTCTTCAACCCGACGGTGTTCGGTTTCATCCTCGCGCTCCCGTTCTACGTCTTCGGCCTGAAGGCGCATCTTCCGGCGGTGCTCGTCTCGGCGATCGAGCTGATCCGCGCGATGACGACGCCGCTGTGCATGTTCATCCTCGGGATCCGGCTGGCGTCCGCGGCGTTCCGGGAGATCTGGAACAAGCCGATCGTGTATCTGACCGCACTCTGCAAGCTGCTTGTGTTCCCGCTGTTCTCGTATTTCGCGGTGAGCCTCCTCCCCGTGCCGGATGCCCTCCGCTGGTCGGTGCTGATCCTGTCTGGAACGCCGTGCGCGTCGATTCTGCTGAGTCTGTCCGAGATGCACGGAACGGAGCCCGACATGGCGGCGAACTGCATCCTCGTGAGCACCCTGCTGTGTTTCCTGACGATGCCGATCCTGACGCTGGTGATGTGATACAAATCACACGCTAAATCTTCGATTTAGCGTGTCCGGAAATGCATTCTGCATCTCCGGCAGGCTAAAACCTTTTTGAGGTTTTAGCCTGAGATT
>CACZSA010000356.1 GCA_902783705.1 uncultured Ruminococcus sp. | reverse complement strand
CGGCCCGAGGGTCCTCTTAGGTCCCGTCCGGAAGGACAAAAAAACAATCGACTTGGTCGATCCCAAATCCGCAAGCGTCAGCGCGCAGACAAAACGAGATTGCATCCGCGAGCTTGCCGAAGGTGAGCTCGCCTTTTGCCCGCGGGGGCTCCCCGCCCGCAAGCGCCAGCGCGCAGACGGGATGAATGATTCAGCCCCGGATGGCCTTGCGCCAGCAAATACACTCCGCGAACATTTTCGCACAAAACCCTTGCTTTTTCCCCCGGAATACGGTAAAATAAGGGTGACAAAAACAAAAAGAAAAAAGGAGACCCCTTCTTATGCATTCCTCCCTCATCCTCCATCCCGCCTTTACCGTCGGCGAGGTCGACCCCCGGATCTTCGGATCCTTCATCGAACACCTCGGACGCGCCGTCTATCACGGCGTCTACGAGCCCGGTCACCCCACCGCTGACAGCGAAGGCTTCCGCCAGGACGTCATCGACCTCGTGAAGAAGCTCGGCGTGCCGATCGTCCGCTACCCCGGCGGAAACTTCGTCTCCGGCTATAAGTGGGAAGACGGCACCGGCCCGAAGGAACTGAGACCCCGCCGTCCCGAGCTCGCGTGGGGCGTCACCGAGACCAACGAGGTCGGCATCGACGAGTTCCAGTCCTGGGCGAAGAAGGCCGATACCTCCGTCATGATGGCGGTCAACCTCGGCACACGCGGCCCCGAGGAGGCGCGCAACCTCGTCGAATACTGCAACTTCAAGGGCGGCACCTACTACTCCGACATGCGCCGGAAGAACGGCTTCGAGGAACCCTTCGGCATCAAGGTCTGGTGCCTCGGCAACGAAATGGACGGCCCGTGGCAGATGGGCATGAAGACCGCGACGGAATACGGACGCATCGCCTGCGAGGCCGCGAAGCTCATGAAGTGGACCGACCCGTCGATCGAGCTCGTCGTCTGCGGCTCCTCCGGCAGCGGCATGTGCGGCGACTGGGAGGCCGAGGTCTTAAAGCACACCTATGACCACGTCGACTACATCTCCCTCCATTCCTACTACGGCAACGCGGCGAACGACACCCCGTCCTTCCTCGCGTCCTCGATGGATATGGACCGCTTCATCCACACTGTCTGCTCCATCGCCGACTACGTCAAGCACGTCAAGCGGTCGAAGAAGACCATGTACCTCTCCTTCGACGAGTGGAACGTCTGGTTCCACAGCCACGGCGCGCCCATCGAACAGTGGTCCGTCGCCCCGCATCAGCTCGAGGACGTGTACAACATGGAAGACGCCCTCGTCGTCGGCACGCTGCTCATGACCCTGCTCAAGCACTGCGACCGCGTCAAGATGGCCTGCCTCGCGCAGCTCGTGAATGTCATCGCGCCGATCATGACCGAGAACACCGAGGACGGCGGACGCGCGTGGGCGCAGACGATCTTCTATCCGTTCATGCACTGCTCCGCATGGGGCCGCGGAACGGTCCTCGAGGGCCGGGTGGACTGCCCGACGTACGACGCGAAGAACGCGAAGAACGTGCCCTACCTCGAATCCTGCGCGGTGTACCACGAAGACACAAAGGAAGTCGACATTTTCGCCGTCAACCGCTCGCTCGAGGAGGACATGGACTTCACGTGCGACCTCACGGCGTTCGGCGGGGCGTCCGTGATCGAGCACATCACGATGACGCACGAGGACCTCAAGGCCGTCAACACCGCGGACAACCCGGACAACGTCGTACCCGAAGTGAACGGCGACGCCAAGGCCGAGGCCGGGAAGATCACCGCCACCCTCGGACTCCGCAGCTGGAACGTCATCCGCGTGAAGTTGAAATAAGAAGCAAGAAGTGAAAAACAAACGGTCGTGGAGCTGTATCGACGTGCAGCTTCACGGCTGTTTTCCTATATTGCGCAAAAAGTTATTGACATTGCGCAGAAATCGGTGTATAATGAGAAGGAACGGAGGTGGAAATCATGGCACAGACGAATATCAACATCCGCATGGACGAGGATCTGAAGCGCTCGTTCGACGCGTTCTGCGAGGAAGTCGGCATGAGCATGACGACGGCCTTCACCCTTTTCGCGAAGAAAACTGTGCGCGAACAGCGGATCCCATTTGAGATCAGCACGGAGACGGACCCGTTCTATTCTGCGGCGAACATGGAACGCCTGAGACGCGCCGCGGCGGAGATGGACGCGGGACTCGGACGCGCGCACGAGCTGATCGGAGACGACCATGCTTAAAATCTGGCATGACGACGCGTGGGAAGACTATCTCCACTGGCAGTCGACGGACAAAAAGATCCTCGAAAGGATCCATTCGCTGATCAAGGACTGCGAGCGGAACGGGTACAAGGGGATCGGAAAACCGGAACCGCTCCGGCACGATCTCACGGGATGGTGGAGCCGCCGCATCGACGACGACAACCGCCTCGTCTACCGCATCCGGCAGGGAAATCTGGAAATCCTGCAATGCGGATCGCATTACCGGGATAAGTAAAAAAACAAAAGGGGCTGTCGCATGAACGCGCAGAAGCGGAGAAATGCGACAGCCTTTTTTTAGCGAAAAATATGGAATATCCGCAAGCGTCAGCGCGCAAACGGCACGGAAGGTGCGGATCCCTTCATCCACGAGCTCACCTTCGGCAAGCTCGCGGTTGCAATCATGTTTTGCTTGCGCGCTTACGCTTGCGGATTTTGGATCTTGCAGATCCGACGCTTTTTTCGCCTGCGCGGCTGGCGGACAAGAGGACCCTCAGGCCGGGCCCTCT
>CACZSA010000355.1 GCA_902783705.1 uncultured Ruminococcus sp. | reverse complement strand
CTGCTGCTCCTCGCGGGGCATGCCGAAGGTTTCCTCGTACCCCATGAGCTCGCGGTTGCCGCCGACCTTCTTTTTGAGATCGGCATATTTGCGGAAGAGATCGGACATAGGATCCTCCTTGAAGAATCGCCGGGGAATTTCTAAAATCCCGCGCGGCGGTTTGATTATTTCCGACTCCATCATAGCAGAAGCGGACGGAAAAGTCAAGAGAAAAAGAAAGGGCGCGGAGGTTTTTGTTCTCCGCGCTTTCTTAACGATCCGTTTCAGTCCAGGCACGCGTACAGAATGTTCCGCAGCCGGGGCGAGATGAACGGCTCCTGATTGTTCAGCATGTGCTGGGTGTAGGTCAGCGAGACCCGGCTGTCGGGATCGAGGATCACCCAGACGCCCGCCGCGCCGCCCCAGCCGAATTCCCCGACCGGGCCGACGGATCCCCCCGCCGCGCGGTCCATCATCGTCCGCACGCCAAACCCGTAGCCGTAGCCCGCGAGCTGGGACCAGTTGTAGGATTCCCGCTGCCGCGCGTCGAGGGCGTTCGTGCGCCAGAGATCGACGGTCCGGGGCGCGAGAAAGCGGTAGCCCTCCCGCGAGATGCCGCCGTTTGCGATCGTCTCGGCGAATTTCGCGTAGTCCGCGCAGGTCGAGAGGACGCCCGCGCCGCCCGAGTCGTAGTCCGGCCCGAGGATGTGTCCGCAGGTGTTGTTCGTCGGGAGGTATTTCCCGAGATCGTCCCGCCAGTTGTACTGCACGGCGAGCCGCTTCATCTTCTCCGCGTCCGGGAGGTTGTACGACGTGTCCTCCATCCCGAGCGGATCGAAGAGCACCTCGCGCGCGTAGTCCCGGAGACGCTTCCCTGCCACGACCTCGATGAACGCGCCGAGGACGTCGTGGCAGAGGCTGTACTGCCAGCGTTCGCCCGGCTCAAACGAGAGCGGGGACTTCGCGACGGCCCGGGCGATCTCCCTCGTCGGGCAGCGTCCGCCGCTCGCGCGCTTCACCTCTTCGACCGCCGGGGTGCCGAAATTGTAGTCGAGCCCCGCCGTCATCGTGAAGAGGTGCCGCACGAGGATCGGACGCTTTGCCGGAACGATCTCCTCCCGTCCGTCGACCCGCGTCCGCACGGTCATGTCCCGGTATTCCGGCATGTACTCGGCGAGCGGATCGTTCATCGTGAACTTTCCCGCCTCGAGGAGCCGCATGCCGAGGGAGGAGGTGACGACCTTCGAGGCCGACCAGAAGAAGTAGAGCTCGTCGCCCCGCATCCTCCGCCCCGCCTCCCGGTCCGCCCATCCGGTCGTGTAGCGGTACACGATCTCGTGATCCTTCGTCACGATGCAGTCGTTCCCCGGGATGCGCCATCCCGCGAGGAAGTCCTGAAATTCCCTGAGCCTTGTGAAATCCATTGTCACCCTCCCGCCGGCTGAAATCAGTCCAGAATGTAGATGTCCATGTCGGTGACATAGCCCTCGGCCCGCATCTGGGGGGCGTTCGGGTCGTCCGCGGGCATCCAGAGCGCGATCTCCCACGGATCGAAATTGGTGCCCATCTCCTCCACGACGCGGTAGCCGAAGTCAAAGCGGTCGTTCTTCACGTACATCCGCGTGCCGAGCGCGAAATAGTTGAAATCCGCCGCCGCGGTCTGCGTGCTGACGTAGTTCCCGGAGAAGGTGTATTCGTAGGTGTCGTACGCCGTCGCCGGGCAGGTCATGCGGTAGGAATAGGAGTAGGTGATCCCGTCCTTGCCGACGAGAGTCCCGCCGACGCCGACCTGCACCCGCGCGGGCACCATCGCCGTGACGACCTCTTCCCAGTCGAGGCGGCGGTCGAATTCCGCGCCGTTCTTATAGGCGACGGTGTAGTGCATCACGGACTGCCCGTCGACGCCCTCCTGCAGGACCGTGGTCTGACCGCGCGGCATGGTGTCGACGCCGATCTCCTCGGTCGTGTGGGCGACGGTCTGCGGCACGTCCTCGGTCACGTAGACGTACCGGTCCACCGTGATCGTCTGGTCCGCGGCGAGCCAGTCGTTCCAGAGGTCGACCGACGGGCGTTCCCCGGCATCGAGGGTGATCCCGTTGCTCGCAAGCAGCGCGCCGAGCGTCGTCGCAACGGTCTGAACGGTCAGATCGTCGCGGTCATAAAAATCGATGTGGATCGTATAGGTCGGCAGATCCGGAGCGGTCCACCCGGTCTGGGATTCGGTCTGCTCTCCCGTCTGTTCCCCGCTCTGCTCCGTATGCCCGGGCGTGGGCGGGTTGAGCTGAACGTCCGTCGGGTTGTCCGTCACCGGGTCCGTCACCGGGTCCGCGGTCGGATCGGCGGACGAGGCGTCCGATCCCGGTTGATCCTGTTGCGCGTCCGGGTTGTCCGGAGTCTGCGCGTCGTCCTGTGGGTTCTGTACATCATCCGTCGGAGCCTGCGCGTCGTCCGGCGTATTCTCCCCGGCGGGATCCGTTCCCTCAACGGGCGCGAGGGTGTCGTCCGGGGAGGCGGGATCGTTCACGCGGTCGTTCTCCGTCTGCGCGTTTTCCGCCTGGGATGCCTCGGCCTGGGCCGCTTCTGCCCGGTGCTTCGCGATGGCGACGGCGGTTCCGATCCCCGCGCCGATCACAAGGACGGCGGCAAGCGCAGCGGCGATCATCCCGGCTCTCTTCCGCTTCTTTTCGGCCTCGGCCTTGCGCTTCGCTTCTTCATCGCGGCGGCGTGCCCGTTCGGCG
>CACZSA010000354.1 GCA_902783705.1 uncultured Ruminococcus sp. | reverse complement strand
TGACTTTTTTTCGGATTGCCTGTATAATAAACCAAAATTGGACCGATGAAAACTACCAGAAAGAGAGTTTTTTATAAGACCAGATGAAAGCGAACGAAACCGCATACCGGAGGATCTACGAGGATCTGCGGGACCGGATCGTCGCGGGGGATTATCCACCCGGCACGCGCCTGCCCTCGAAGCGCCAGACGGCGGGGGATTACGGCGTGAGCGTCATCACCGCGGAGCACGCCTATTCCCTGCTCTGCGACGAAGGATACGCCGAAGCCCGCGAGAGGAGCGGGACCTACGCCGCTTACCGCCCGAAGGACCGCTTTCCCGTCGGGGAGACGCGCGGGACGCCTCCCCCGCAGGCCGTGCACGACGGAGGCGCCTTTCCCTATTCGGTCTACGCAAAGGCAGTCCGCCGGGTCCTCTCCGATTACGAGGGGATCCTGTACGAGAAATCCCCCGCGGGCGGTCTGCCGCTGCTGCGCCGGACGCTCGCCGAATATCTCGCCCGGAGCCGCGGCATCCGCACGGATCCCGAGAACATCCTAATCGGCTCCGGTTCGGAATATTTATACACGCTGATCCCGATGATCCTCGGGCGGAGCCGGATCTTCGCCGTCGAGAGCCCCTCCTACGGACAGATCCTGCGCATCTACCGCGCGTCCGGCCTCCTCTGCGAGGAACTGCCCCTCTCGAAAAACGGCATCGACAGCGCGGCTCTCGAAGCCTCCCGTGCGGAGGTACTGCACATCACGCCCTACCGGAGCTATCCGAGCATGGTGACGGCCTCCGCATCGAAGCGGCACGAATACCTGCGCTGGGCGAAGGAGCGGAGCGGCTGGCTGATCGAGGACGACGTCGAATCGGAATTCTCCCCCCGCTCACGTCCGACGGAGACCCTTTTCTCCCTCGACGGCGAGCGCGTGATCTACCTCAATACCTTCTCGAAGACCCTCTTCCCCTCCCTCCGCGCGGCGTACATGGTTCTGCCCTCCGCGCTGCTCCCCGCCTACCGGGAGACCGCCGGGCACCTCTCCTGCACCGTTCCCGTGCTGGAGCAATGTCTGCTCGCCGAGCTGATCGGGCGGGGGGATTTCGAGCGTCACCTCAACCGCATGCGGCGCAGGCTCGGCAAATCGAAGCCATGACGCCGCGGAAAGGAGACCCATGCCCACCGGACGCATTTTCTTCCTCCACGGACTGACGAGCACCGGAAAATCCACCGCCGCGCGCTCCCTCGCCGAGCTCTGCCCGACGCCGCTCTTCCGGTCCTCGAACGACACCTTTCACGAAATGATCTCGGGACGCTTCTTCGCGCGGGACTACTGGCGGGAGGTTGCCCGGACCATCGGCGCGCAGTATTACGCGGTCCGCGGCATGGCGGAGGCGGGGCTCGACGTCGTGATCGACGGGATGGGCCTCGATCTGCCGGAGTACAAAGCGCTCTTCGGCCTCCGCCATCGGGAACTTGTGAAAAAGATCTTCGCGGGTCTCGACGTCACCTTCATCCGCTTCGACTGCCCGCAGGAGGAGCTTCGCCGCCGCAATCTCGTCCGGGGCGACCGGGGAGAATTCCAGTCCGCGGAACAGGCGAAGCTGCTCGATCCCGCGTTCCCCGCTGACCTTGTCATCGACGCGATGACGACCTTTCCGGACGAGGCCGCGCGCCGGATCCTTGCTCACGCCGGGATTCAGCCGGATGAGGAGGCCTTCCGTGACGAGGCGGACCGATTCCGGGCGTCGATCCTCGGGGGATTCCTGTGCGGTATCGCCGACATTCTCCCGGCCATGCCCGAGGACGCGGGACTCCGGAAATACGCACCGAACGGAAAAATCCCCGTTGCGGCCGACGTCGTCCCGCGCGATCCCGGCTCGATCGACACCGCCGCGGAGGCGCTGATCCGCCGTGGATACCGGGAACTGCTTTGCGCCGATGGCATCCGGCTCTTCGAACGCGGGGAGGGCGACTATTGCCGGATTCTCCGCGCGCTGCCCGACGATCTTCTCCCGATGCTCGGTCAGACCGTCACGGTGACGATCGACCGTCCCGCCGGATCGCGCCACCCGGAGCACCCCGATCTCGTCTATCCGATCCCGTATGGCTTCCTTGACGATACTCTTGCCGCGGACGGGGAGCCGGTCGACGCCTACTGCCCGGGATTTGAGAACGCGGCAAAGCTCACGGGCACCGTCGCCGCCGTCATCCGCCGCGAGGACGACTGCGAATCCAAGCTCGTCGTCATCCCGCCGGACACGCATCCCGACGCCCGGTCGCTCTGGGAGGCCGTGCGCTTCACCGAGCGGTATTTCCGCTCCTCGCTCATTTTGAAGGAT
Source organism: uncultured Ruminococcus sp. (assembly GCA_902783705.1). Taxonomy (GTDB): domain Bacteria; phylum Bacillota; class Clostridia; order Oscillospirales; family CAG-272; genus UMGS1696. The sequence continues at coordinate 2,893 of CACZSA010000354.1, read as the reverse complement.
TCCCTGTAATCCATCGTTCATACGAAAAGGAGGCCCCATGTCCAAGCTCCGCTGCGGCCTGATCGGCAATCCCCTCGGACACAGCTGGTCGCCCGAGATCCACGCAATCCTCGGCGATTACGACTACTCGCTCTGGCCGATGGAGGAGGACGCCGTCGCGCCGTTCCTCAAGGCCCGGGATTTCGACGCGATCAACGTCACGATCCCCTACAAAAAGACCGTCATGCCCCACCTCGACCGCATCTCGGACGAAGCGCGCCGGATCGGATCGGTCAACACGATCGTCCGGGAGGCCGACGGCTCGCTCTCCGGCTACAACACCGATTATTTCGGCCTCTCCGCCATGCTCGACCGCCGCGGCTTCGAGCTCCGGGGCAAAAAGGTCGTGATCCTCGGGTCGGGCGGCGCGTCCGTCACGGCCCAGACCGTTGCGGCGGACCGGGGCGCGCGGGAGATCTTCGTCGTCACGCACCGGGAGAACACGCCCGAGACGCTCGCGAAGCACGGGGACTGCGAAATTCTCATCAACACCACCCCCGTCGGGATGTTCCCGAAGAACGGCGAGACACCCGCCTCGCTCGACTGCTTCCCGCATCTCGAAGCGGTTGTCGACATGATCTACAACCCCGCCCGGACCGCCCTGATCCTCGATGCGGAGGCGCGCGGGATCCCCTCGACGTCCGGTCTGCCGATGCTCGTTGCGCAGGCCAAGGTCGCCGCTGAGCTCTTCACGCGCGTTCCGATTCCCGATTCCCTCTTTGACCTCGCCCTCTCGTCGGTGTCGAAGGCCAAGCGCAATCTCGCCCTCGTCGGCATGCCGGGCTGTGGAAAGAGCACCGTCGGACGGCTCTTTGCCAAGCATTCGGGCCGTGTCTTCGTCGACCTCGATGAAGAAATTGTCCGGGAAGCCGGGCGTCCGATCCCCGAGATCTTCGCGTCCGACGGAGAGGCAGCGTTCCGGGACATCGAATCCGGCGTGCTCGCGAAGTTCTCGAAGCAATCGTCCCTCGTGATCGCCACGGGCGGAGGCGCGGTGATCCGTGCGGAAAACCGCCGTCTGATGCGCGAGAACAGTGTCGTGCTCCACCTCACCCGCCCTCTCGGCGAGCTTGCGAAGGACGGGCGACCGCTCTCGCAGGCGAACTCCGCCGAGGCCCTCTGGAATGCGCGGCGGGATTTCTATCGCTCCGTCGCGGACGCCGAGATCCCGGTCGACGCCGATCCCTCCGTCACGCTCTCCCGCGTCGCCGAGTGGTGGGAGAACCTCTCGTTGGTGTGAATTTCACACATAACTGAAAAAGCTGCCGCACCAACCATGCCGCAAAGGAAAAAAACAGCCGCCCGGATTCTGTTCCGAGCGGCTGATTGAGTATATGAGACATCCGGCTTTGAATTCGTATCTCCGTTCACAGACAACTCTTCTTCGCCGGTCTTCATGGTGCATGAGCCGATTCCCTCGTCTTTCCGGAAGGAAATAATGCGGAAATCGCTTTCCGTATCCAAATCCTCTCAGGTTCCGGCATGGGGAGACGCCTCTTCTGGCTCAGGACATCAAGCGTCTTTGCGCGAAAATTCGATCCACTCGTCGCCGAGCTCAAGATACAGGCAATCGCCTTCAATGGTGTATGCATACTGCGCGCCTGCGCCAGTCAGTTCCGTGCTTCCCCACAGAACCTCAACGACGGAATCCTGGAAATTCAGGGTTCCCGTGTGATCCGCACGGAGAATCACTTCAGAGGCCGCGCCGCTTTCATCCGCCGCCTGATAAACACCGGGGATATAGGCGTACATAGTCTGCTCGCCGAATTCAAAATAGGTGATCGAATCGACGATTTCCGCGAGCGTATCACTGATCGTCATATCTTTTTCGTCATCGCCGGTCAGGTGACTCTCCATCACAAACATCAGGACACCGCCGTTGTATTCGCCTGCGATCGCGCATTTCACCAGGTCTTCATCCGTGAACGTTCTCCAGCAGCCCCACTTGTCCGTGGTGCCCGGGAAAAGGCCTTCCGTTCTCAGGATCGCTTCCTGCTCGCCCCATTCGGCGGTAAGCTCATACAGCGCTTCTTCCGGCTGCTTGTCGGCGATCCAGGTTACCGTAACCGTATTGTCCGGCTCTTCAAGGAAGGAAAACACAGCGGTGTGCTCATCGATATCCCGGCCTTCCACAACCAGAGCGTTATAGCGGATCTGGAAGCCGTCTGCGCTCATGTAGGTCATCTGCTCGCGTCCGTCTTCGGTTTCTCCCTCGATTTCGGAGCGGGGTCCGACCACCTGCACGCGGTTATAGACGTCTTCCGCGTCAGCCGTATTGTCCACGACAAGCATGTAGTACACGCCGCTGCCGGCCTGGAAGAGGATCGTCGTGCTGCCGTATTCCCCGGTCGTCGAGGACCGGATCACGCCGTTCTTTTCCTCATACGTATCGCCGTAGGTCTTGCATTCTTCCACGCGCTCCGCGTAGGATTCGGGGTCCATGACAAACCCGTTGCAGATCTGCGACTCCGGGCCGAGTCTGCTGTAGAGGTAGATGGTGCCGTAGCTGTTGATTTCTCCGACGTATCCGCCCGAGAGATCTACGCTGATGCTGACTTCCGCGTCGTCGACGGTGACGGTTCTCGAGATCGACGCGGGGATGTCGATAGCGGACTTCACGACGCCTTCGCCGCGGATGCCGGAGATATGGAAGGAAGCTTTCACGTTTTCAGAGCCATCCTGCCAGTAATACTTGCCGATGTTGAGGCCGTTCGCGCAGACGGAGCCGTCCTTGCCTGTGGTGTATGCGCCGACGAGGGTGTCCTCCCCGTAGGGATTGTCACGCCAGAGATTCATTTCCGCGCCTGCGACGGGCGTGCCTTCCTGCGTGACGGTCAGCGTGTTTTTGCCGATT
>CACZSA010000353.1 GCA_902783705.1 uncultured Ruminococcus sp. | reverse complement strand
CACCGACTGTCATGTGTCATTGCGAGGAGCAGGTCCCGAGACCTGCGACGTGGCAATCCGCATCCCCTGTATGAGGGAAGAAGCCATTGAAAATGGCTGTTTGTTCATGAAGGAGTACGGATTCCCACGTCAGGGCCCCCGGGCCCTTCCTCGGAATGACACCATCAAGTGCAGCTTCACGCCCCAATGCTTTTGCGAAACCCCCTTTCCTTTTCGTCGGCGCGGCCATCAGATCCTACATGTTCCTCCGGATCTTCTCAAACGCGCCTTTTTCGAGACGCGAGACCTGGGCCTGCGAGATGCCGATCTCCCCGGCGATCTCCATCTGCGTCTTCCCTCCCCAGAACCGCGCCGAGATGATCCGCCGCTCCTTCTCCGAGAGCTTCGCGATGGCCTCCTTCAGGGCGATGTCCTCGAGCCACGCCTCGTCGTCCGCATCCTCGTCCCGGATCTGATCCATCACGCAGATCGAGTCCCCGCCGTCGCTGTACACCGCCTCGTAGAGGGACACGGGCTCCGTGATCGCTTCGAGCGCGCGGCTCACGTCGGCCGTCGTCTCCCCGATCTCCCGGGCCACCTCGTCGAGCGTCGGCTCCCCGTCCGCGGACAGCTTTTCCTTCGCCGCGAGCGCACGGTAGGCCAGATCCCGCACCGAACGGCTCACCCGGATCGTGTTGTTGTCCCGCAGATACCGCCGGATCTCGCCGGAGATCATCGGCACGGCGTAGGTCGAGAACTCCACGTCCAGATCCGTATTAAAGTTATCCACCGCCTTGATGAGCCCGATGCACCCCACCTGAAACAGATCGTCCATGTTCTCCCGCCGGTTCGAGAACCGCCCGACGAGCGAGAGCACCAGCCGCAGATTCCCGTCGATCAGCCGCTCCCTCGCCTCCGCGTCGCCCGCGCGGGCCTTTCTCAACAGCTCGCGCTTCTCCTTCGACGAGAGCGTCGGAAGCCTCGCCGTATTCACCCCGCAGATCTCCACTTTTCCGCCGTACATCCTGCCTCCTCCGGGACGAAAAAAACGCCCCTTCCTGCAATTCCTTCACAGTATTGCCGGATGAGGCGTTCTTTTATGCGGTTTTGTGTCTGGCGGATTATGGCAGCAGCCAGACGGTGAGCGAGCCCATGTCGGAGGCCGAATAGCGGAGCGAGCGCGCGCCCGAGGATTCCACCGCCGGGATGTCGAAGATCTTCCGCCGCTCGATCAGATCCGTGACGGCGGGGACGAGTGCGTCCTCGTCGGGGAATTTCAGCCGGATGCAGTCCGCGCCGACCTGCCGCGAGATGAGGGCGGAGGCCGTATCATAGGCATATTCCTCGAGCGTGAGGCCGTTTACCTGATAATACCCGTAGGCGTCCGTCACGCACGGAGGGATCGAGTCCTGCTCGAAAATGTGCGTGCGGGCGATCTCGTCGGTCGTGACGCAGAAATAGTCGTAGGAGCGCCAGCCGTCCGCGCCGTTCATGTCGCCCGTGAAGACGGGATCGTCCCACGTGACGTCGACGTGCACCCAGTCGCCCGCGAGGCAGACGAGGTTCCATTCGTGCGCCTCGCCCGTCTGCGTCTCCGTCCCCTGCACCCGCCTGCACGGGATCCCGAGGCGCGCGAGGAGGAGCTGATATGCGGCGGCATAGCCCGAGCAGACGGCGCGGCGGTTGACGAGGCATCCGAAGGCCCCGGTCGCCTGCGAGACTTCGTCGCTCGTCACGGCCCCGGTCATTCCGTCGGCGGTCTCGGCGTCGTAGTCCGTGTCGTCGACGAGCAGATCGTGCAGGAAGAGGAGGCGTTCGTAGTCCGTGGGATACGCCTCGGCGCGGGCGAGGATCTCGTCGACCCGCTCCCGAAGCGCCGCCCGCCTCCGGTCGATCTCCCCCCTCGGGATGAGCGTGTCCGGGGTGAAGACGACCGTCGTCCCGGTCTCGGAGATCTTCTTCGTATAGGAGCCGCTTCCGGTCAGCCAGAAGTACTCCGGGTGATCGGCGAGGACGCGGTGAAAGGCGTCGAAAAGGGATCCCGTGCAGTCGTACGGAAAGGTGATCGCCGCCTCCTCGTCCTCGATCCCGCGGCAGAGCTCGGCGATGAGGGTGTCCTCGTCCCACGCGATCGAGGGCGGAGGCTCTTGTGCGGTACTCGTCTCCGTCTGCGCGATCCGTTCAGCCGTCTCCCCGAACCCTCCGGCCTCTTCCCCGGCATACCGCTGTAGCAGATACGCCGCGAGGACGGCGAGGAGCGCGAGGACGAGCACCTCGGGAAAGGTTATGCGTTTGTGTCTGGTCATGAAAAACTCGATATTCGTATGTTCATCTTCTCAACATCTAAGGGAATCAGAGTCCCGTATATCCCCCGGTCTCGCCGATGATCGCCTGGATCCGGGTGACGTCGGCATCCTGCACCGCGCAGTCCCCGTCGATCGACACGGACGCGCCGATGCCCGCCGCTTCGCCCGTCGTCGTGCAGATCGGGATGATGCGGATCGACGCCTGCGCTTCGTGGTCGCAGGAGATGCAGCGCCCGCCGACGAGGAGATTCTCGCAGTCGGCCTTCTTCGGAATGAGGGAGCGGTAGGGGATCGTGTACCACGTGCCGGCCTCGAAGAAATAATGGCTCGTGCCGCTTCCCTCCGGGTTGTGGATGTCGATGTCGTAGTTGCCCGCGGCGACGGCGTCCGGGAATTTCTCGCAGGCGACGAGATCGCGGCCCGTCAGCACATAGTCGCCGTCGAGCATCCGGCTCTCGCGCACGCCGATCGACGGCGCGGTATAGACGAGGCGGGCGTTCTCCATCCCGGGCATCGCGTTCACGCGGAAGAAGTCGAGCAGCTCCTGCACCTGACGGCGCGCCTCCATCTCAGCCTTCGTCACGTCGAACGGATCGACCGGATTCAGCCGCACGACGCGGGTCGTGTTGAAGTGGAGCATCCCGTCGATCGGATAATCGAAGACGAGGATGTCCTCGCGGGGATTCCGGAACCGTCCGGCGTCCTTCCATTCCTTGTGCAGGCGCGTCCAGAGCGCGCGGTTCTCAAAGAATTTCTTCTTGTCCACGTTCGCGACGCGGAAGCAGAGGGTCATCGGCTGGCAGAGGTGGTCCGGCTCCCGTCCGAGGCGCGTCGGGACGCCCGCCATCACGCAGAGATCGGCGTCTCCAGTGCAGTCGACGAACACCCTGCCCTCAAACGTCAGCACCCCGGCCTTGGTCGCGACGGAGACGGATTCGATCCGCCCGCCGTCCCGCTTCACGCCGCAGAGGGTCGCGTGGAAGAGCACCTCGACGCCCGCCTCGACGGTCATCCGGTCGAGGAGGAGCTTCAGCGCCTCGTCGTTGAACTGGCTGTCCCCGCGGATGTCGCCCGTCGCCTGCATCTCGCGCACGATCTCGCCGAGGATGCCGCGGGAGAGGTAGTGGCGGTGCGTCTCGCCGGATGCGTCCGTCACCTGGGTGGAATAGCACATGAAGGGGAAAATGAGGCAGTTGGAGGCCGCGCCGCCGAGGAAGCCGGACGCCTCGAGGAGCAGGACCCGCTTTCCCTGCCGGGCCGCCGCAATGGCCGCCGCGCATCCCGTAAATCCGCCGCCCAATACAACAATATCGTACCGCATCGAATGCTCCATGATGATCTCCTTGATTCGCAGGAATCGAAAAATTCCGTGTATTTCGTCCTTCCCATTATACAGGTTTGCCGCCGGAATTGCAAGGGGATCGTGCGAGAAAAAGAAAAAAGGTGTCACCGCGTCAGACGGTCGATTCCGCGCAGTGACACCGTGTGTTCTGTTTTCCGGTTCAGTTTTCGAGCAGCCTCAGCACCTCCGGGAAGGGTTCGAGGCTTCTTTTGAGGATCCCGTGCATGTGCGCGATGGCGACGCCGTAGTTCACGATCGGCACCCCGGCGGAGACCGCGCGTCCGATCCGGGATTTCATCTCCCGCTCGTTCAGCATGCAGCCGCCGCAGTGGATCACGAGCCGCGCGTCCGGGACCTCCGGGAATTCCCCGCCCGAGGTGAAGCGGAATTCCGGGTTCACGCCCGTGAAGCTCCGCACCCACGCAGGGATCTTCTCCGTTCCGATGTCGCCGCACTGCCGGTGATGCGAGCATCCCTCCGACACGAGCACGACGTCCCCGTCGCGCAGGGCGGACAGCGCCGCCGCCCCCTTCACCAGCTCCGCGAGGTCCCCCTTATACCGTGCGAAGAGGATCGAGAACGAGGTGAGCGCGACGTCCTGCGGCACGATCTTCGAGACCCGCCCGAACGCCTGCGAATCGGTGACCACCATCTTCGGCGGATGCGCGAGGGAGTCGAGAGTTCCCGCGAGCTCGGTATCCCGGCAGCACACGGCGGCGCATCCCGTTTCGAGGATGTCCCGGATCGTCTGCTGCTGCGGGAGGATCAGCCTGCCCTTCGGAGCCGCCGCGTCGATCGGAATGACGAGCACGACGGTGTCCCCGGGTTCGAGCAGGTCCGCAATGACGTGCCGCTCTTCCCCGCCCGGCTTCGAGATCCCGGCGAGGGCTTCCTTGAGCTCCCGGATCCCGCCGCCGTCCTTCGCGCTGACGTACAGAACGCCGTCCGCGTTCTCCGGGATCCGGTCGAGCAGGTCGCGCTTGTTCATGACGGTGAGATGCGGGATCTTGCGCTCATCGAGCAATTCGAGCAGATCCCGGTCCTCCCGGCTCAGGCCGAGTACCGCGTCGACCACGAGCACGGCGACGTCCGCTTCGGCGAGGATGCCCTTCGCCTTCTCCACGCGGAGCGCGCCGAGGGTCCCTTCGTCGTCCAGTCCGGGCGTGTCTATGATGACGACGGGCCCGATCGGGAGGAGCTCCATCGCCTTTCTCACGGGATCGGTGGTGGTGCCCTTCACGTCGGAGACCACCGCCAGATCCTGCCCCGTCACGGCGTTCACGACGCTCGACTTCCCGGCGTTGCGCATGCCGAAAAAGCCGATGTGAAGCCGCTCCCCCGACGGGGTTTCATTCATCCCCGCGCCCATATCAGTTGAACGCGGAGCCCGCGGAGGACGGGTCGAAGATGCGGTTCGCCTGCTCGACCGTGAGATCGATGCCGAACACCGCTTTGTAGTACGCCTGCGTCTCGGCGGTGATGTCGAAGTCCTCGAAGAGGTCCGGATACACCGTCTTCGCCATCCAGATGAGCGTCACGGGGGTGTCGACGCCGCAGGTGTAGCTCCGGTACATGCCGAGGGGCATCTTGTTGACCTTGCCGGTCTTCACGGCCTCGACCTCGCTCCAGTCATACGCGCCGATCGTGTTGTTCAGGAGATCCGCGGGCTGGGCGGGGTTGAAGTTCGTGATGAGGATGCGGGCCGGGTTCCACGCGTAGATCTGTTCCATCGAGACGGCGGTGGAGTTGTCGGTCTCCATCTCCTCGCCGACGTTCTTCGCGCCGACGGCGTCCGCCCACCACTGACCGAAGAAGTGCTTCCCGGAGGTGGTGATCGTCGAATCGTTGTACTGGAAGAGGAAGAACACGCGCTCGCGCTCGGCGTCCGTGAGGTCCTTCACGCGCTCCTGCACGCGGCTGTAGATCGTGTCGGAATAGCTCTTCACGGTCTCATACTTGTCGTTGCCGGGGAAGATCTCGGAGAGGAGCAGGATCCAGTTGTTCAGGGTCTCGATCGCGTCGTAGTCCCACTTGCCCGCGGAGACGCCGACCGCCGGGATGCCCGCGTTCGCGAGCTGTTCGCCGATCGCCGGGGTGCCGCCGTAGAAGACGACGTCCGGCTCGAGCTTCATGAGCTCCTCGACGTTGATGGTCGTGCCGTCGATGAAGTCGGTCTTCGCGTTGAGGATCTCCGGATAGAGCTCGGAGAGAAGGCTGTTCTGCGCCGCGGTCATCGAGGGCTGCGCCATGCCGACGATCTTCTCGGCGGAGTCAAAGAACACCGCGAGGACGGACGGAAGCGGATAGATGTCACAGACGACGATGCGGTTGATCTCGCCGGGGAGGGTCACGGTATTGCCGAAGTGGTCGGTGACGGTGATCGTCTCGGGGGTCTTGCCTTCTCCGCTCTGCGAGCAGGCCGCGAGGGAGAAGAGCATTGCGAGAACAAGGAATGCGGAGAGGATGCGGGTGAGGTGTTTCATAGGGGGTATTGATCCTTTCTTTTGGGAAAATTCTTATATTCAGCGGGCAAGCCCGTTTGAATCGATAAACCGCGTGAGATCGGCGGCGAGGTCGGGGATGTCGCGCCGCCAGATCCGTCCGGAGAAGCCCTCGTGCGGGAGGGGGACAAAGCGCGCGCTCCCCGGCACGATCGGGCGGTAGAGCGGATCGGCGATCACGACCTCGGCCCCCTCCATGAGCGGGAGAAGATCGTCCTCGTCCGTCGCCTGCGGGACCTGCATCCGCGAGAGCCCGTCGAAGCCGTCCGTAGCGCAGGCCGCCCGGGTCGGGATCCCCGTTTCGAGGGTGAGCGCGGACGCGAGGGACGCCGCCGTGACGCCCTCGCCGATGACGAGCCGGCGCGCCGCGGGATCGCTGACGGGCAGGACGCGGCATTCCCCGTCGCGTGCGGAATCTCTCACCGCGCGCACAAGCCGTTCGTTGAAGCGTTTGCCGCAGGGCGTGCCGACGACGTACGGGATCCCGAACCGCTCGCGTAAAACCTTCGCCGCGCCGATCCCCGCGGAGGAGACAACGACGTTCACGTGCGCCATAGCCGAGGCGGCGAGATCCTCGAGCGTCGAGCCCATCGCCCAGGAGGCCCGGACGGGGATGCCCGCGCCCTCGAAGACCTTCTTCATCGTGCGCTCGGTCCCCGTGACGGAGAAGTCGAGCGGGGTCAGTCCCAGGAGATTGACGGAGAGCGCGGGATCCTTATTGTCCGCCTCCCTGACAAAACGGCGGGCAATGGCGCCAAGGGCCTTCGACGCGCCCGCGGTGTAGCTGTGCATCCCGTCGGTGTCGAAGCCGAAGGCGGGGATGCCGCACTCTTCCTCGATCTGCCGCGCGACGGCCTCGAAATCGACGCCCGTCATCATGGGGATCGGCGTGCCCGCGAGGGCGATGAAGGCCGGGTTCAGCTCCCGTGCCGAGCGGACCGTGTCCTCAATCAGCTTTTCGTCGTCGCCGAGGATCGCCTCGGTCTCGGAGAGCGCGGAGATGAAGACGAGCGAGTCCATGTCGTACCAGCGCGGCTCGTCGTGCGTATTGTAGGTCGAATTGCACCCGGACGCGTCGTGCATGACGGTCATCCCGCCGAGCTCATAGAGCGCGGAGCACACGCCCGAGGTGTCGCCCGTATAGGTCGAAATGATCCGTGCGGTCTGTTTCAGAGACATGACGAGCACCCCCATCCCTTGATCTGAATGAGACTTTTCGCGTCCTTCGGGGTCTCCCATGCCTCGCGCATCATCTCCGCCATGCCGTGGACGGCGTGATAACCCCAGAAGCCGCCGTTCTCAACGAGGTTGACGAAGCGGTCCGTCCCCGTGAAGTACGCGGCCTTCTGCCCGACGGCAAGGGTCGTCTCCTCCGTTTCGCGCGGACGCACCCGCATCACGGGATCGACCGTCGGCGAGAGGAGCAGATCGGGGCAGGTCTTCTGCAGGGCGAGGAAATCGTCCCGCTCTTCCCCGCTGATGCCGTCGAGATAGACCTTCGTCACGCGGAACCCATGCGAGAGGAGCATCCGCGCGAGGGAGAGGGGGCGGGAGGTCACGGTATAGTCGATCTCCACGGGCGCGTCCCCGATCGAGGCCTTCGCGCGGGAGAGCGCCGCTTCGCATTTCTCGATCTCAGACGCGGAATCCGGGACCGGGATGCCCGCCGCCTCGCCGAGCCTCTTCCAGTTCGCCGCGATCTCATCGTAATCGAACGAGACGGGCAGGTGCAGGTGCGGCATGCCGAAGCGGTCCTCGAGGAGCCTGCCCCCCGGGATCGCGCCCGGCTGATTCGTCATGCAGAGCGCGGCCCCGGCGAGGGTCTGGTATTCGTCATAGGTATGCGTTCGCTGGATCTCGAGGATCTCCCAGCCGTTTTGGCGCAGTTGCGTGACGAGATCGCCCGCGTCGTCGGTCATGAAATCACCCCCCGCGACGAGGAGCGTCCTCTCCCGCCGCGGCGCGCCATGCAGGAGGCTGTAGAGCTGCCGCCGCATGAGCTGATCCGGGGTGAGGCCCGATTTGCGCATGATGGGGTTCATGTAGCAGTCGGTAAAGTCGATCTCCGGGAAGCGCTCGCGCAGGGTCTTGTAGATGTGGTCGAGGTCCGCGCCCATGAAGTGATGGATGCAGCTCGTGTAGACGAGGACCGCCGGGGGCTTCTGTGGGAGCTTTTCGAGGATGTCCGAGACGCCCTCGATGAGCGAATCCTCGAGATCCCCGTCCGTGACGTTGTTCTCGCGCACGGCGACCGTCGAGAAGCGTTCCGGGACGCCCATCTCCGCCGCGGTCAGCACCACGCCGCGCAGGCAGCCCTGGGCGCAGACGAAGATCTCGTGCGCCTCCGGTATGAGCATCCCCGTGTGGACGATGTTCCACGTCCCGCGCGCCGGAGCCGAGTATTCGAGCCCCCCGGTGAACGGCGCGGGATAGGAGGCGTCGGCGATGCGGATCTCCTGGCATGGAGCCTCCGCGCCGAGCCGCCGGATCACAGCGTCCCTCCTGCCGCGCGCATCACGGCCTCGGCGAGCGAACGGTATTCCGCCGCCATCGGGCTTTCCGGGAAGGCCTCGATCACCGTTTTCCCGCGCTCTTCGGCTTCAAGAACGGTCTCGCTGCGGGAGAGGGACCCGACGATCGAGGAATGGATATCCTCCGCCAGCTCTGCGACCTTTTCGTCCTCGTTCTTCACGCCGCGCCGGTTGAGGATCAGTCCGGAGAATTCGGCGTATCCGCGTCCCCGGAAGCCCTCGACCGCCACCGCGATGTTCGCCGCAGCGTGGATCGACATGTTCTCCCCGGACGTCACGACGAAGACCCGCTCGGCGTATCCGGGGCGCATGGGCATCGTGAAGCCGCCGCACACCACGTCGCCGAGGACATCGTAGAACACGACGTCGGGCTTATATTCCTCATACGCGCCGCGTTCCGCCAGCTTCTCGAGCGCGGCGATGATCCCGCGTCCGGCGCAGCCCTGTCCCGGAGACGGACCGCCCGCCTCGCAGCAGACCACGCCGCCGTACCCGATCTTCACCATATCGGCGAGCGCGAAGGCGTTTTTATATTCCCGCACGAGCTCGAGCACCGTTTTCATCGGTCCCGGACCGCGGAGCAGGACCGTCGAGTCCGCCTTCGGATCGCATCCGATCTGCATGACCCGCACGCCCCGGTCCGCGAGCGCCGCCGAGAGATTCGAGACGGTCGTCGATTTGCCGATGCCGCCCTTGCCGTAAACTGCGATTTTGATCATTCGTTTTCCCCCGTCAGGCGGAGCGGCAGGATGCCGAACTGACCGCCTTCAAATTCCCGGATCGCCGCTTCGACGCCGAACGCGCTCCGGATGTTCTCCTCCGTCACGACCTCGCCGACCGGGCCTGCGACCGTCCGCCCGCTCTTCTCGAGGAGCAGGGCCTTCGACGCCCGGGTCAGCGCGTGTTCCGGATAATGTGTATTGAAAATCACCGCCATCCCGTCCTCCGCGAGGCGCGAGAGGGTTTCGAGGACGATGAGCTGATTGCGGAAGTCGAGATTCGATTCCGGCTCGTCGAGGATCAGAAGCTCCGGCTTCGAGGCGAGCGCCCGGGCGATCAGCACCATCTGCGCCTCGCCGCCGCTCATCTCGGTGCACTTTTTGGGGAGCAGTCCCGCGATGCCGAGGCTCTCCGCGAGCTCGCGCACAACCCGCCGCTCCTCCTCGCCGGGGGTCGAGAAGACGCCGATCCGCCCGGTGACGCCGAGGAGAATCATGTCCTCCGCTGTGAGGGCGAGCATCCCGCCGCGCGCCTGCGGAACGTAGGACACGCGCGAGAGAAATTCCCGCTCGGGGATCTCCCGCACGTCCCGCCCGTCGAGCAGGCTCCTCCCCGCCGTCCAGCGGAGGAATCCCATGAGGCATTTCACGAGGGTGGTCTTCCCCGCGCCGTTCGGGCCGAGGATCGCCGTGACCTCGCCGCTCTCCGCCGTGAAGTTCAGATCGCGGATCACGGGGCCGCCGCGCTTGTAGGAGAAGGAGGCGTTCTCCGCCGTGAGTTTCATAGCTGCCATCCCTCCGATCTGCGCATTAAGAAGATGAAGAACGGCGCGCCGACCATCGCCGTGAGGATCGAGATCGGGATATCCGACGCCGTGGCGGTCCGCGCGACGGTATCGACGACGACGAGGAAGCCCGCCCCGAGGAAGACCGACGCCGGCAGGAGCCGCAGGTGATTCGAGCCGAATTTCATCCGGCAGATATGCGGCACGAGGAGTCCGACCCAGCCGACCTGCCCGCACATCGAGACGCAGGAGGCCGTGGTGAGTGTCGCCGCGGTGATCGTGACGATCCGAAGCAGCCGGATGTTCACGCCCGCCGCCTTCGCCTCCTCGTCGGAGAGGGGCAGCAGGTTCAGCCGCCAGCGGAGCAGGAGCAGGACCGCGACGCCGCAAACGATCGGAGGGGCGCCGAGGGCCAGCTCCCGCCAATTCGCCGCGCCGAGCGAGCCCATGAGCCAGTAGGTGATCGCGGGCAGCTGCGTGTCGGTGTCCGCCGTGTATTTCACAAAGGAGACGAGCGCGTTGAAGAGCGAGCCCATCATGATCCCCGCGAGGACCACGCCGGAGAGTCCGCCCCGTCCGCGTCCGGCAACCGCCGTGAGCAGGACCGCGCAGACGCCGAAGAGCATCGCCATGGCCTCCGTCCCGAGGAGCGGCAGGCCGATGAGGATCCCGAGGGCGGCCCCGAACGACGCCCCGGACGCGACGCCGAGGGTGTCGGGAGTGGCGAGGGGATTGGAGAACAGACTCTGAAACGCGCATCCGGAGGCGGAGAGACCCGCGCCGACGAGCATTGCCAGCACGATCCGCGGGAGGCGCACGTTCCAGAGGGTCTTCTCGATCAGCCCCGAGGGCAGCTCCCCGCCCGTAATGTGCCCGAGGACGGACTTGAATATATCCGCAGGGGTGACGCCCATCCGCCCGACCGAGAGCGCGATGAGTCCGCAGAGGAGCGGGAACGCCGGGAGCAGGATCCGCCAGAGGAGGGAGCGGCGCTTGTCCGTCATGCGTCCTCCTCCGATCCGGTCTTGCCCATGACGGCGGAGTAGGCGGTCTTGACGCTCACGCCGGGGAGACGTCCGATCTTGCCGGAGAGGGCGGCGATCTCGTCCTGCGGCGCGTCGAGGGCGATCGAGATAATGCTGATCCCCCGGCGGCGGTACGGGATGCCCATGCGCCCGATGATGTATTCCCCGGCTTCGTGCAGGAGCGTGTTGATGCGCTCCGCGGCCTCCTTGTCCTCCACGATGATGCTCATGACGGCGACTCTCGTTTCCATTTTACCCCGCTTTCCCCGGGAGAAATCCCGGACGCACAAAAAAACTGCCGTACCCGATGGCGCACGACAGCAAGGCAAGCCCAAGGCCCGCCCGATCTATGTCCGTCACCTTTCAGTCAGAAAATACTTTCTGTCAGGCACTATTGTCGACGGATATTATATCGCATCATGCGGGAAAAGTCAAGAGGAAAGAGGAGAAATGAGAATTATGAATGATGAATGAAGATTTAGGGGAACGAAGCGGCGTTGAGCGTATTTCAGAATAAACCACTCAACAATCTTGGTGAGGCCATGTAATCCTCGTATGACACACGCTTAGCCCTCATTGAACAACGCTTCCCATTCAAACATGAGGTTGTACCCGAGGGGGTAGAGGTGGTTTCCAAAGGAGGGGGAGGCGCTCCTCCCTCTCCTTTGGGAGCGGTGATTCACAAGAGGCCGGCTCCATGGTTTCAACTTGTTGAAACCGGGGCCTCATTGTG
>CACZSA010000352.1 GCA_902783705.1 uncultured Ruminococcus sp. | reverse complement strand
GCAGGATCCGCTTGATCTCCTCGAGATCGTCCCGGATCCGCTCGAGCGCGTGCACCGCGTAAGCGCCCGCGAGGGAGGCGATGCCCGAGCCGAGAGGCGTGACGTCCATGCCGAGACGCGTCACGATCCGCACGACGAACCACGCGAGGAGCATGATCCCCGCGAGGAGCAGCACGATCTTCGCCGCGCCGAGAAAACGCCCGAGCGGTCCCCGGTGCAGGTTCAGCGGCTCCTCCGGCGGCAGCTCGATCTGCTCCATCGGACCGTGCCGCGCCGCATCCTCCCGCATGCGCTCCTCCGCCTCGAGCCTTGCCGCCTCCTCGGACTGCGCCTGACGCCGGGCGGCCTTTTCCTCGCGCTGGTTCTGACGCTGGCGGTCGTGGATCTCGCAGATCCGGTAGAGGTATTCCATGCCGCCGTCCGTCGCGCCCGCCTGACGCAGGTTCTGTTCGTTCGAGACGAGCCGCCTCACCGCCGACGTGGAGGAGACGTCCATGAATTTCACAAACGGAAGCAGGATCCGCTTGCATTTGTCGCAAAGCCTGGTTTTGTCGTCGTCCGGGATCGCGCACCCGCAGTTTGCGCACCGCGCCATCTTCATCCCCCGCTCTCATGGATTCTGTTGTATTTGATTATAGCATAAAACCGCGCGCCCCGCAAGGGGGATGCCGTCAAAATCCGCAATTTTCCGCGCTCTTGACAAGCGTGCCCGGTGCTGGTATAATGGAATCAAATGATGAAGAATCCGCGAAAGGATCAACCATGAAACGAATCCGCCGCACCCTTGCCCTCTCCCTCGCCCTGCTGCTCCTCGCCCCCGCCTGCTCGCGCAGTGGGGAATCCACGCCCGCGCCGACCGACGATCCCGCCGGGGTGACCGTGCCCGCCGCGGAGCCGTCCGATGCCGAAGAAGAGACCGAACCCCTCCCGGAGGTCCCGGACGCCGGGGAGGAGGTCGTCGCCGAGGTCCGTTACCCGAAGGGCACCCTCCCGAAGACCGTCATCCGCATCCCTGAGCCCGCTTCGTACAGCGAAAAGCTGACCCTCGGCTCCCTGCAGGGACTTGCCGCGCGGCACTCGGAGGACAAGATCCTCTTCCGCGTAGGCGCCGCCGATCTCTACACGCCCTACATCGAGAAGGACTGGGAGGTCGAGATCACGAACCGCATCGGCGGGCTGCCCGCAAACTTTGAAAATCTCCTCGCGGGATACCGGGAACTCCTCGCCGGGTACATCCTATGCTCCGCCGATCCCGCAGACCCGTCCGTGAGCGTCGCCGTCTCCCTTGCGGGCATCCTCGACTGCGTGATCGCGACGCCCGACACCCGCGCGGCGGTCGAGGCTGCCGGATATCCCCAGGTCCTCGACGTCACGGAATGCGATGAAAAATGGCTCCGCGCGTCGGAATACTGGGACCGTCTGAACCGCGACGTCGCCTTTGAGCAGCCCGCGTCCATGGCGCCGAAGCTCGTCGACTATGCCGTCATGGCGGGCGCGTACTTCGGCTTCTACGACGGGCACGTCGCGGCGGGACACAAGAAGATGTACGATTTCCTGAACGACGGCGCGATCGTCTTCGGCTACAACAACACCCTCGGCGAATACGACGCGGTGAAATCCTTCTCGGAGATCAACGTCCAGATGGTCCCGTCGGATCACGCCTACAACCTCTCGACCCTCTCCTGCTTCCCGAAATACGAGCTGAAGCAGAAGGAGCGCGAGGTGCCCGAGACGCCCGCCGCCGTCCATACGCTCTGCATCGTCATGTCCGACGGCGACAACATCCAGTGGGTGCTGAACAATTTCGCGACCTCGTCCGAATGGTACGCCAATCGGCACCGCGGGGAATTCCCGATCGGATGGGGCGTCTCCCCGGCTCTCCTCGACACGGCGGCCCCGATGCTCGAATACCTCTATGACAAGGCGACGCCGCGGGACGAGTTCATGATGCAGCTCTCCGGTCTCGGCTACACCTTCCCCTCGCGCTGGGACAAGGAGGCGCGGCAGAAGATGGCGCACGACCTCGCCGAGGCGATGGGACGAGCCGACCTGCACTACGCCGAGATCCTCGACGATCACGGCTTCACCGAGGAGAGCCTCGGGGACTTCGCCGCAGAGGACGGCATCGACGGGCTCTTCTACATCGATTACAGCCACTATTCCGGGCTCGAGGGCGAGATCCTCTGGCTCGGGGATAAGCCCGCCGTCTCCGCACGCCACATGATCTGGGCCGATCACCCGACGGGGAACCTCGGCTTCATCACGCGGCGGATCAACAACGCCCCGACCGATCCGAAGGACGAGGAATCCTACACCTTCCTCATTGTCCACGCGTGGTCCGGACTCAAGGACGGCAAGCTCGCGCAGCACGGGAACACCCTCGACGCCGTCGCGGCTCTCGTCGCCGATCTGGACGAGGACGTGCAGATCGTCACGCCGGGCGTCTTTATGGAGCGGCTTGTCGAGAACTGCGGTCCGAAGAACTGACAGGAGGCAGCCCATGCCGTTTTATATCCGAAAAGGAGACATCACCGAAAGCACCGCCGACGCGATCGTCAACGCCGCGAATCCGTCCCTCCTCGGCGGGGGAGGCGTCGACGGCGCGATCCACCGGGCGGCGGGACCCGGACTGCGCGAGGCTTGCGCCGGGCTCGGAGGATGCCGTCCGGGGGAGGCGAAGATCACCGCGGGGTATCGTCTCCCGGCGAAATACGTCGTTCACACGGTCGGCCCGATCTGGCAGGGCGGCGATGCGGGCGAGCGGGAGATCCTCGCGTCCTGCTACCGCGCGTCCCTCGAACTGGTGGAGGAAGCCGGATGCGCGTCCGTCGCGTTCCCGCTGATCTCTGCCGGGGCGTACGGCTATCCCGAGGCCGAGGCCATGGCGGTCGCCGCCGATACGATCCTCTCATGGCTCGGCGAGCATGATCCGGACATGCAGGTCGACCTCGTCCTCTATGACAACTGCCTCCGCGAGCGGTACCGGGACCTGCGTCGCGAACTCGAAGGGCTGTCATGCCGGAACACCGTACAATCCGCCGAATCGAAGGCCGCGCGGCCCGTTCCTCCGAAGAAATCGCTCTTCCGTCAGGCGTTCCGCCGGGTAAAAAAGGAATCCGCGGACGCCGCGCTCTATGAGGCCGTGGAGGAGGCGGAATGCGCCGCGCCGCCCGCTCCCGTTCATGCCGACGCATTTGCCGACGCCTTCCCCGCCGCGCGCGAAAAGGCTCCCGCCGCCGGGAAGACCAACGCTGTCGGACATGCAAATGCCGCCGGACATGCAAATGCCGCGCCCTTCGACGACACGCTCGCCTTCGGGAAGCCGCCGTCCCAGTCTCTGGCGGACGCCGTGGCAAACGTCGACGAGAGCTTCTCCGAAATGCTTCTGCGCAAGATCGACGAGCGCGGGATGAAGGACTCCGCGTGCTACCGCCGGGCCAACGTCGACCGCAAGCTCTTCTCGAAGATCCGGAGCGATCCGCACTACCGCCCGAGCAAGCCCACGGCAATCGCGTTCGCCATCGCGCTTGAGCTCCCGATGGAGGAGGCCGAGGATCTTCTCCGCAAGGCGGGCTACGCGCTCTCTCCGTCCTCCGCGTTCGACGTCATCATCCGCTACTTCATCGAGCGCGGGAACTACAACCTCTTCGAGATCAACGAGGCGCTCTTCGCCTTCGATCAGAATCAGCTCGGGGCCTGAATCCCCGCAAAAATGTCGCTCGCCGGGCGACCATTTTTGTTTCTCGGTATGGTATAATCTGACCGTAAACAAAAAACACACCGAAACGGAGGATTCATACCATGAAAAAAGGACTGACGGAGCTTGTCTTCATTCTCGACCGGAGCGGATCGATGGAGCACCTGACGGAGGACACGATCGGCGGCTTCAATTCGATGATCGCAAAGCAGAAGGAGGAGGACGGGGAGTGCCTCGTCTCGACCGTTCTCTTCGCGAGTGACTGCGAGGTAATCCACGACCGCCTGCCGCTCGCCGAGGTGCCGAAAATGACACGGCGGGAATACTGCGCCGCGGGATGCACGGCCCTGTACGACGCGCTCGGCGGCGCGATCCGGCACATCGCGACGATCCACCGCTACGCGCGGGAGGAGGACCGTCCGGAGCGCACGCTCTTCATCATCACGACGGACGGCATGGAGAACGCGAGCCGGAAGTACCGGGGACGCGAGGTGCGCCGCATGGTCGAGGACGCGAAGAAAAAGGACGGCTGGGAATTCCTCTTCCTCGCCGCGAACATCGACGCCGCGGAGACCGCCGAGAGCATCGGGATCCCGCGCGAGGCCTCGATGAACTACACGGCGGACAGCGCGGAGACGGCGAAGCTCTACCGGCGTATCTCCCGCGCGGTCGGAACGATGCGGGAGGGCGCGCCGATGGAAGCCTGCATCGCCGCCATGAAGTCGGAGGACTGATTCTTCCCCGCCCCTTGATTTTTCAGCCGCATCGTGCTACAATAGGATCGTACATCGGACACGAAAAAAGGAGTGACGAAGATGAAGCGATCCGAAATCAACCGCTATATCCGGGAAATGCGCGACGCGCTCGACAAAATCTCCTTCCGCCTGCCCCCCTTCTGCGACATTCCGGCAGAAACGTGGAAGACGCTCGGACACGAATACGACGAGATCCGGGACCGGATGCTCGGCTGGGACATCACGGATTTCGGCTCCGGCGATTTCCATAAGACCGGCCTGCAGCTCGTGACGATCCGCAACGGCAACCCGGACGATCCGGCCTCGAAGACCTACGCCGAGAAGATCATGCTGGTGCGCGAGAATCAGGTCACGCCCCTGCACTTCCACTGGCACAAGATGGAGGACATCATCAACCGCGGCGGTGCGGATCTCGCCGTGCAGGTCTGGATGGCGGACGACAACGAAAACCTCTCCCACGCGGACGTCCCGGTCACGACCGACGGCATCACGCGCACGGTGCCCGCGGGAACGATCCTGCACCTGAAGCCCGGCGAATCGATCACGATGCAGCGCTATCTCTACCACACCTTCTGGGGAGACGGCGGCGACGCGGTGGTCGGCGAGGTGTCGATGGTGAACGACGACACGACGGACAACCGCTTCCTCGAAAAGCAGCCGCGCTTCGCCGAGATCGAAGAGGACGAGGCGCCCGAATACCTGCTCTGCAACGAATATCCCCGGGCAAAATAAATACCGGAGAAGTCCCTCATACGCGCAAGCCCCGCAGGAGCGATCCCGCGAGGCTTTTTTCTGCTTTGAAGAAATGGCAAAAAAAGACGGACACCCGCGGGGGCATCCGTCTTTCTGCGCTGTGCGCTGTTTGTTTCGGTTCGGTTCGGATTACCGTCTCTTCGCGATCCACGCGGAGCCGAGGACGGTGACGAGCACGATGAGGCCGCCGCCGATCATGGAGCCGCAGCCGCTCTTCGCGGTTTCGGTTTCCGCAGGCTTCGTGTCCGCCGCGGGAGTCGTGGGTTCCGTCGTCGTGGGCGTCTCAGCCGGGGTCTCCTCTTCCGCAGGAGCGGGCGTCTCTTCCTCGGCGGGAGCTTCTTCAGCCGCCGGAGCGTCGCCGGTCTTGTCGCCGAACAGGGTCAGCTCGGAAACCTGGAAGGTGCCGGAGGCCGTGCCGTCCGCCGTGAACTTGACGTAGCCGACGTTCTCCGCCTTGCCGTCGCCCGCGAAGTAGGTGAAGTTCAGCTCTTCGAAGAAGCTGTCGTCGCCCTTCTTGAGGTCGGTCCAGTTCTCGCCGTCGGGAGAAACGGAGATGGTCCACGCGTTCGGGGATCTGCCGTTGTAGTCCGCGTTGTCGTTCGCCGTCGCCATGGTGAAGCCGGTGATCTTGTACACGCCGTCGAGCTTGGCGATCGCTTCCGCCGGGAACTCGTTGGTGCAGAACTTCGTGGCGGTGTCGCCGTCGAAGAGGTTTTCCGGGCCTTCGCCGCCGAAGCCATTGGAGCCGGAGACGAATTCATAGTTCGTGATGATGTTCTTGCCCTTCGCGGCGTCTTCCACGGTGGCAAGACCCTTCGAGGGCTTCGCCTCGATGGTGATGGGGAAATCGAAGGTGGTGTCGACCAGATTGCCGTCCGCGTCGACCGCGTAGACCTTGATCAGGTGATCGCCGACCGCGAGGCCTTCGAGCTCGATGGAGATGTCAAAGCCTTCCGCATCCTCGTGGATCGCGGCCTTGACGTCGGGTCTGTCCTGAATGAAATCTTCGGACTTCACGGGATCGCCGCCGTCGATGGCATAGGCGAACGCCGTGATCGGGGTGGAGAGATGCGCCCAGCCGCGGACCTCAACCTGATCGATCGGGCCTGCTACCGGGTTGTCGGCGAGCCACACGTTCGCGCTGCCGTCGACCATCATTTCATAGTCCACAAAGATGGTGTCCCAGGACTTGTTGAGCAGCTCAGCGCCGGTAGCAGCCGCCGGAGCTTCCTCAGCCTCAGCCGTGCCGGCAGACGCGCCGCCCGCCGCAGAATAGTTGATGTCTGCGGATTTGAAGAACAGAGATTCCTCGTTCTCCATGTAATGATTGGTAACGCGGATCTCGGAGATGTCGCCCGCAAACAGACGGCGGATCATGCCTTCCGGAGAGTTCACGTTCTTGGAATCGCCTTCGTGGCCTTCGCCGAGCTTACGGCCGACGCCGACTTCCCAGGAGAAGGAGGGATCGGTGACGGCGATCGCCGTGGATTCGCCGATGAGCGCCACATCGTTGCCGTCGATGTAGATTTCCGTCATATCGTCTTCGCCGGTGACGAGGATGTGGTGCCATTCGCCGCCGTACATCGTGCCCGCGCCATCGTTATATTCCTGATTGGTCTTCATTCCGTCCGGATCGACATGCACATACTGCATGCCGGTGCCGTTGACGCCCAGCGTGCCGTTCGCATCGTTGCTCCACTCGGTAAGCGCGATGGAAAACGGAGGCTCGTTTGCGGTATCTACAACGCCCTGGCGGGAGAAGAGACCGGTGTAGCGGTTGTAGTTGTTGTCAAGCTCGGAAGAGAGCTTGTAGACGATCTCGAAGGAGAAGCCTTCCTCGAAGGTCATCGAGTTCATCGGCGCGTTCTCAACCGTTTCGAGATACTTGCCGGAGGTGTAGCCGCCGGTGTAGCTGGTTTCCGCTTCGGTGTACGGGTCAACCGTCGCAGCCTGCTTCTTGGTGTTGTCGAATTTCAGCGCGGTATTTCCTTTTGCCGTCGGAATATCGCATCCGTCATCCCACGTGAAAATGTCGAGCTGATCGCCGTTGCCGACAGTCGCCACAACGAGGTCGTTGCCGTTTCCGGTCAGGTCGTGAACGGTGATGTTGTCGTCGTCCACGGATCCGGTGACGTACGCGGGGTCATTCTGGAATCTCCAGTGCGCAACGGTGGTCGGTTCGTCCGCCGCCGCGGTGGGGATTGCGGCAGCCGTCCCGACCAGAGCGGTCAGGCAGAGCGCCGCGAGGGCCTTCTTCATGAGGTACATGCTGTTGTCTCCTTCCTTTTAAGGAAAAAATGGGTATTCGGACTGTGCCCGCGCCGGGGTCCCGCAAAGGAAATCCCGCGCCGCCTGCACAGAGGTACTTAGGTATTATAGCACATTCCGACAAGGAATGCAATATCATTTTTCACTATTTATTGAAAAGAAGTGTTGAAAGACCGGGGATTTTGTGCTATACTGAACAAAATAATGAAAGATACGGGCGTCGCGGAGGATCCGGGCGCTCCACGGAGGCATTATGGCAAGAATCATCTCGGAAGCGCCGCAGCTGTGCGGCATCGCGCTCGGCGGCATCGGGACGGGCTCGGTCGAGCTCTTCCCGGACGGCGAGTTTCACGAATGGCAGATCGCGAATCAGCCCCGCTGGGCGAGACGCTGCTTCGAGGAGCCTGCCGACGACGGCGAAGGATCGGTCGGCGCGCTCTCGTTCTGGGTGCGGAGCGAGGAGGAGGGCTCCCGCCCCGTCGTGCGCAAGCTCGGTCAGCGGACGGCTTGGCAGGACTTCACCTATCGGATGTTCCCGTGGAACAAGCCCGTCGAGCGGATCGTCTTTGACGGGCGCTTCCCCGTCGCCGAGCTCGCGTACGAGGATTCCGCGCTCCCGGTCGAGGTGAAGATGCGGGCCGCCGCGCCCTTCGTTCCCCACCGCACGGAGGACAGCGCGACCCCGGGCTTCTATCTCACCTTCACGCTGCACAATCCGACGGATCATCCCCTCGCCGTGAGCCTCCTCTCCTCCCTCGAGCCGGGCTTCTGCAACCGCGAGGGCTGCGTAAACGAGGCGCGGGACGTCGACGGCCGGCGGGAGATCTTCCTCGACGCCGTCCCCGCCGAGCCGTGGGACAGCCGAAGCCGCGAGGCGGACCGCGGATCCCTCTGCTACTCGGCCGAGGGCGGGGAGATCACCTCCATCGCGGGCGATACCTTCCGCTTTCTCCGGGAATACGTCGCGTCCTCCTCCCTCGGCGTCTCGCAGGAATCGTTCCTGTTCGGCTTCCGCGAGACGGGCAGCCTCCCGGACACAACCGCGGGCAGGCGTCCCGATCCGATCCCGCGCCGGCTCGACGAGCTGACGGACGAGGCGATCGAGCGGCGCGTCGAGGCGATTTCGGCCTATCCCTTCGCCCGCTCGATCCTTTCGAGAGTGCGCACGATCCGCCCCGGCTTCCCCTCGACACGCGGAGAACAGGAAGAATTCCTCGCCGCGTGCCGCTCCTCCCTCCGCGAGATCGACGACCGCTTCGGCGCGTGCGCCCTGTGCAGCAAAACGACCCTCGCGCCGGGGGAGACGCGGGAGGTCCGCTTCATCCTCTCGTGGTTCTTCCCGAATCACTGGGGCGCGGACGGGCGTCGGCTCGGGCACTGGTATGAGAACCGCTTCCGTGACGCGCGGGAAGCCAACCGGTACCTCGCGGAGAACCGGGACATCATCGAGGGCGGAGCCGTGCGCTTTGCCGATCTCCTTTACCGCACGAGCATGCCGGCGGTCTACCCGGATTCCTGGAGCGCGCATCTGTCCACGATCGTCAAGGATTCGTGGCTTCTCCTCGACGGCAAGTTCGGCCTCTGGGAGGGGCTCGGCTACTGCGGCTTCCACACGACGGACATCACCTATCAGGCGTCGTTCGGGCTCCTCGCGCTCTTCCCTGACCTGCAGAAGCGGCAGATGGAAATGGGCGCGGCGCATCAGCGTTCGGACGGGCGGGTCCACCACTTCTTCACGCCCGACCTCGACCACGTCGACAACGGCTTCGACCGCGTGGACATGAATCACCAGTTCGTGCTGATGGTCTGCCGGGACTATCTCTCCACAGGCGACCGGGGATATCTCGAACGCCTCTGGGTCCCGGTCCAGCGGGCGATGGATTCGATGCGCCTCCTCGACACGGACGGGGACGGCCTCCCGGACGAGGGCACGAAGCGAAACACCTACGACGCGTGGAACTTCTCGGGGACGCCCGCGTATATCTCCGTCCTCTGGCTCGCCGCCCTCCTCGCCGCGGAAAAGATCGCCGGGGCGATGGGCGACGAAGGACGACGGGAAGAGTGGCATGAACTGCGCGAGCGGGGCCTTCTCTCCCTCGAGCGGCTCCTCTGGAACGGGCGGTACTACCGTCTCTGGCGGCGCGGGGACGAGGAAGAGGACGGCTCCCTCATGACCGATCAGATCGACGGCGAATGGTTCCTGCGCGCCGCGGGGATCGGGAAGAATCTCCCGGACGAGCGGGTCCGTTCGGTCCTCGACGCCGTCATGGCCTCGAATTTCACCCGGGACGGCGGCCTCGTCAACGCGACCTTCGCGCCTCCGGTCCACCTCATGACCTACCGCAACTGTCAGGCGGAGGCCAACTGGACCGGGATCGGGTACACCGTCGCCGCGCTCGCCCTGATGACGGGCAGGCCGGAATATGCCGACGACGTCGTCTCCGTGATCCACGAGAATCAGCGGCGTTTCGGCGCGCTCTGGAACCACTGGGAATGCGGATTCCGCTACACCCGCCCGCTCTCCTCCTGGACGACGATGATCGCGGCCTCCGGGCTCTCGGTCGACGCGGAGAAGCGGATCCTCCGCCTCGCGCCCTATACCGTGCCGCTGACCGTGCCCGTCGTGACCTGCTTCTTCTCGGCGACGGCGGCGTTCACACAGGACCGTCTCGTCCTCACGGTGGAGGAGGGCTCGCTCGACGGATGGACAGTCGAGGCGCCCGCGGGATTTGAAATTGTGATCGCGGACACCGGAAACGAATGACTCGGGAGGACGGCATGCTGACTTTCAAGAATCACAAAAAGCAAGCGGCCCTCGCGCTGACGGTCCTGCTCCTCGCGGCCCCGCTCTTCTCCTGCACGGGCAGGAAACCCGCCGACACGCCGGCGACGGACACGACAACGCCCGCAGCGGAGACGCCCGAAACCGACGCGCCCCAGACCGACGCGGTCACACCGGACGAACCGGACGAACCGGAGTCTCCCCCGGAACCGGAGGACAGCCCGACGAACGGCGCCCCCGCGGACTTTGTCCCGGCGATCCGGCTGGCGGTCTGCTCCGACACGCATATCACCGATACGACGAACGAGCGGGCCGTCCGGCTCGGCAAGCTCTTCGATTCCGCCTACCGCTACGCCGACGCGCACCCGACGTATCAGAACCTCGACGCCGTGGTCATGGCGGGGGACATCACGAACACGGGCTGGGACTACGAATACGAAGCCCTGAACGCGATCATCGCCTCGCACATCCGTCCCGAAACGCGCCTTCTTGCCACCATGGGCAACCATGAGTGGATCGGCGGCGGTCCGGACGTCTTCCTCGAATGCATGAGCGACACGCTCGACCCGCACGAGGTCATCCACGGCTTCCACATCATCGGTGTCTCCCCGCGGAACACGAACGACTACCCCGCCGCGCAGATTCGCTGGCTGAAGGGCGAGCTCGAGGCCGCCGCGGAGGACGCGCCCGGGATGCCGATCTTCACCTTCCGACACCACCATGTGAAGGACACGGTCTATGTCAGCCGCTCGTGGTACACCCCGGATTCCCTGGCCCTGCGCCGGACGCTCACCGCCTAT
>CACZSA010000351.1 GCA_902783705.1 uncultured Ruminococcus sp. | reverse complement strand
GCCATCGGGCCGTAGTCGAACTTCATGCAGGCGAGGGCGATGATGAAGACGAGGGTGAGGAGCGAATAGAAGTTATAGGGGATCGCGCGGACAAAGAGGCTCAGGCCGGAATATCCGGTGCCCTCGGCGTAGGAGGAGACGGCCGCCGCCCACGAGGAGATCGGCGCGATCATGCACACCGGAGCCGCCGTCGCGTCGATGAGGAACGCGAGCTTGGCGCGGGAGATCTTGTGGCTGTCCGTGACGGGCTGCATGACGGAGCCGACGGTGAGGCAGTTGAAATAGTCGTCGATGAAGATCAGGACGCCGAGGAGGAAGGTGGCGAGCTGCGCGCCGACGCGGGTCTTGATGTTCTTCTGCGCCCACTTGCCGAACGCGGCGGACGCGCCCGTGCGGTTGAGGAGCGCGACGAGGACGCCGAGGATGACGAGGAAGATGAAGATGCCCGCGTTATCCGAGACGGCGGTGATGATGCCGTCGTTGATGACGGTGTCGAGCGTTCCGGCGAAGGAGAAGTTCGTCGCGAGCAGGCCGCCTGCGATGATGCCGACGAAGAGGGAGGAATAGACCTCCTTCGTGATGAGGGCAAGGACGATCGCGATCAGCGGCGGGAGGAGGGAGAGCGCGGTACCGTACGCGAACGACGCCGCGCCGGATTCGCCGTCCTCCGCGAACACCGTGACGGCGAGCGTCATCGCCAGCACGACGGCGAGGAGAACGAAGGGGACGATGCGGGAGAGTTTGCGGTGTCTCATTTTCCGGATTCCTTTCCGATTCAAAAAGAATTTGAAACAAAAAACAGACGCTCCGCATGGCACGCCGGACGTCTGTCTTCCCGGTCGGATGGAGATCCTCCGGAAAAATCCGTATCAGCAGCGCTCCACGGTTGTGACAGTACGCACCGTATTCCGGTACGTCCCAAGGGGAGCCGGGTCCTTCCCTTTCGGCGGATCGGCCCCCCGCATGCCCGCGCCCTTCCCGAAGGGGCTATGTCCGGCATCCGTTCATCCTCACCGCGCCTCTGCTTTGGTTACACAACCATTATAACACCGTTTTTCTGAAAATGCAAGTAGTTTGTATAAAAATGCAAAAGAATTTGAAGAGGCATCCCGGGACGGACGGGCGGCGATTTCTCCGTGTTTGTGCGCCGGATTTTCCGGGGACCTTGATTTTTCTGCGCCTTTGTGATAAAATGAAGAAAAAACTGTGGAGGTATTCCCCATGCCCCGCCATCACCGCATCCGCGTGCTCGTGCTCGAACACAATCCCCTCCTCTCCGACGGCACGCGCCTCTCCGACCTCACCGGGACGACCGACAAGATCGAGGCCTCCGTCGAGGAGCTGTATGACGACATCCGGTTCAGTTCCCACGGACTTGTGACCTGCGAGACCGCCTGCTGGGAGCGGATCGACGAATTCCCGCGTCACAAGGTCCTCTTCAACCTCGAATCCGGTCCCGCCCACGCGCTCGACGAGCCGACGGTCCGCCGCCTCTTTGAGAAGGGGTGGTACGGCTGGTGGCAGAACGACTGGTTCACGAAGGAGATCTGCCCGGAGGATGTCGGCTTCTCCTTCGACTACGCCGATCTCCTCGAGAAGCACAACGTCGTCGAGCGGCGACGGCGCGGAGAGTTCGACATGATCCTGCTCGTGAATCAGGATCCGGTCTACTGCTTCGAGGCGTGCATGCTCGGGCGGCGGGCGTACTGGATCAACGGCGATCCGATCGAGGCCGACTGCCCGCTCACCGCCGTGATGAACGTCTCTGTCAGCCGCCGCGACGCGAACTTCGAATGCTTCGGGCACATGATGGAAAACGTGATGATGCACACCTTCACGGGCGGGACGGACTGCTTCGGCTACCGCGAGGGCGAATGGTACGGGATGCCGTACGAGAAGATGAATCTCTGGCAGAAATTCATCCTCGCGAAGCGGAACTGGGACGGCACGACGGCCTGCGGGAACGTCCACTTCTCGCCGAACTCGCTAACGGACTACGACTGGAAGAACCCCGAGCCGATCCTCTCGACGTGGCGCGACTGGCACGATCACTACCCGAACCTCACGGGGGAGGCCGAGCTCTTCGATCCCTCCGTCTACCTGCCGAAGGGGATCGGCGAGCCGCACGCATGCCGCCTGCATCACCGCTGGTGGTTCTCCTGCATGCCCCACGCCGACGGACGCACCGACGACGGATGGTCGCACAGCTGGTGGGACTACTTCTCGACGCTCGAGTACGCCGAGGCGATCCGCGCGAACGAGGACGGCACCTTCACCGTGACCTACCGCTCCGGCGATGAGAAAACCGTCTCCCCGGACGACCCGGCGGTCCGCACGGTCCGGGAGGGAGACCGCGTGACGGCATGGGTCGACGGGAAGCACGCTTCCCTGCCGCTCTGAACTATGATCAATCAAATTCCACCGAGGAATGAAGGAGAACCTATGAGAAACGACGACTACAATCTCGCCCTGCTCTGCGATTTCTATGAGCTGACCATGGGCCGGGGGTATTTCAACACCCCGATGCGCGACCGGATCGCGTATTTCGACGTCTTTTACCGCCGCGTCCCGGACGGAGGAGGCTATGCCATCGCCGCGGGCCTCGAACAGATCATCGACTACATCCGCGACCTGCACTTCACCGACGGGGACATCGAATTTCTCCGGGAAAAGAAGATCTTCGACGAGGAATTCCTCACCTTCCTGCGCGGCTTCCGCTTCCACGGCGATATCTGGGGCGTGCCGGAGGGATCCGTCATCTTCCCGTACGAGCCGATCCTGACGGTCCGCGCGCCCGTGATCGAGGCCCAGCTGATCGAGACCTACGTCCTGCTCGTGCTGAACCACGAATCCCTTGTGGCGACGAAGGCCAACCGCATGGTCCGCGCGGCGAAGGGGCGTCCGATCTCCGAATTCGGATCGAGACGCGCGCACGGCGAGGCGGCGGCGGTGCTCGGAGCGCGTGCGGCCTACATCGGCGGATGCGCGGGGACGGCCTGCACCCTCTCCGACCGCATCTACGGTGTTCCCGCGGGCGGCACGATGGCGCACTCGTGGGTCCAGATGTTTGACAACGAATACGACGCCTTCACCGCCTACGCACGGCTCTATCCGGAGAATCCCTGCTTCCTCGTCGACACCTATTCCGT
>CACZSA010000350.1 GCA_902783705.1 uncultured Ruminococcus sp. | reverse complement strand
GGACTCCGCAGAGTCCGGAACCCCCAAAACTTCCAAAAGAGTTCCTCTTTTTGCTTCTTTTTCTCCTCGATAAAGGAGAAAAAGAAGAACGGAATGTTCTGTATTACAACAGGGCTGTCGCATTTTCTCCATTTCTGAAGTTAATGCGACAGCCCCCTTTTTTTGCCTTGTATTCCGGTGAATCCGCCGATCAGTCCGCGAGCAGGACGGAATCCCAGAGCTTTTCGTAGTAGCTGCGGATCTCGGGGTCGATGTCGTGGAAGTATTCGACGATGGGCATGTCCTCCTCGGAGGGGTAGACGATCTCGTCGCCATAGAGACTGTATTCCGGGTTGTTCACGACCGCGGTGTTCGGGCAGCCGTAGTAGATGTATTCCGCATTCGCCAGCGCGACCTCGGGCTCCATGAGGAAGTTGAGGTAGAGCATCGCGGCGTCGTAGTTCTGCGCGTTCTTCGGGACGCAGATGGAGTCGATGAAGATGTTCGTGCCTTCCTTCGGATAGACGAACGCGAGATCCTCGTTGTTCTCCTGCATCGTGAGGAAGTCTCCGGCGTAGTACGGCGCAATCGCCGCGTTTCCGCCTTCCATCTTGTTGAAGACCTCGTCCATGACGCGGGCCTGCAGGACCTTGTTCTGCTCCTTGAGCTTATCCGCGGCGGCGTCCCAGGTGCTCTTGTCGGTCGAGTTGACGTCGAGGCCGAGGAGGAACTGCGCAATGCCGAACGCGTCGCGCGGGTTGTTGAAGGTCAGGATGTTGTCGGCGTACTTTTCATCCCACATGATCTCCCAGGAGTCCGGGGTGCCTTCCACCATCGTGGTGTTGTAGATCAGGCCGACCATGCCGTAGGAGTAGGGGACGCTGTATTCGTTGTTCGGGTCGAAGAAGAGGTCCTTGTACTTGGGATCGATGAGGTCGTAGTTCGTG
This sequence comes from uncultured Ruminococcus sp., assembly GCA_902783705.1. Classification (GTDB taxonomy): domain Bacteria; phylum Bacillota; class Clostridia; order Oscillospirales; family CAG-272; genus UMGS1696. The sequence goes on along the minus strand of CACZSA010000350.1, from coordinate 6,687 downwards.
AGCTTCGTCATGTCGAGCTTCGCGAGCATGTCTTCCTTGATCATGCGCTCGATCATGTAGTCGGAGGGGAAGACGACGTCGTAGGAAACCGCGCCGGACTTCATCTTCGCGTACATCGCCTCGTTCGATTCGTAGGTGGTGTAGTTGACCTTGATGCCCGTGAGGTTTTCGAAGGCCTTGTTCACGTCGAAGGAGCCTTCGCTGCCGTCGGAGATGTAGACGCCCCAGTTGAAGACGTTGAGGGTCTGTCCCTCAAATTCGCGGGTGTATTCCGCGCGCGGCTCCGCAAGGGTGGCGTTGGAGGAGCCGCAGGAGGAGAAGGCGAGGGGGGTAAGCGCGCAGAGAAGCGCAAGGGCGAGCGAGACGATTTTTTTCATTCTGTTATAACTCCTGTATGATGATGGATCTGGATCGCGCGGGATTCAGTTCTTTTCGCGGTTCTTTTTGTCCGAGCGCATCTGCATGATGTTCGAGATGAGCAGGAACACGAGCACCGTCGTGAAGATCAGCGTGAAGAGGGCGTAGAGGTCCGGCTTGACCGGCTTTTTCACGATGTTGAAGATGTAAAGCGGAAGGGTCTGGTAGCTCGATCCGGTGGTGTAGTAACTGATGACAAAGTCGTCGAGCGACAGGGTGAACGCCATGAGCAGCCCCGAGGTCACGCCCGGCATGATCGACGGGAGGACCACCTTGAAGAAGGCCTGCGTCGGGGTGGAGCCGAGGTCCTGCGCCGCCTCCGCGAGATGCGGGTCCGTCTGGTTCAGCTTCGGCAGGACGTTGAGGATGACGTAGGGCAGATTGAAAGTGATATGCGCGATCAGGAGCGTCCCGAAGTTGAGCGAGTTCGCCGCGCCGATCAGCCGGCCGACAAAGACGAAGAGGAGCATGAGCGAGACGCCCGTGACGATATCCGGGTTCATCATCGGGATGTTCGTCACAAGGTTGATCGAGGATTTCCACGCGGGGGAGCGGAGATAGTAGATGTAGATCGCCGCCGCCGTGCCGACCACGGTTGCGATGACGGCGGAGAGGACCGCGAGCACGAGCGTGTTGCGCAGAACCGTCATCGTGGTCGAGGAGGAGAAGAGCTCCGCGTACCATTTCAGGGAGAAGCCCTTGAAGACGGACGTGCTGCGGGCCGAGTTGAAGGAGAAGAACACCATGACGGCGAGCGGGACGTAGAGGAGGAAATACATGAGCCCGACGAAGATGTTGCCGATTGCTTTTTTCATGCCGCCCTCCTTATATGTAGAGATTGTCGCCGTCGTCCCCGGCAAACTTCTTCATGAGCGCCATGGAGATGACGATGAGGACCATCAGGACCAGCGACAGCGCCGCGCCGAGGTTGTAGTTGTTCTGCGCCTGGATCTGCCGCTCGATGACGTCGCCGATGAGGGTGATCTTGCCGCCGAGCTTCTGGCTGATATAGAAGGTGCTGACCGACGGGACGAACACCATCGTGACGCCGGAGACCACGCCCGGGACGGAGAGCGGAAGGATCACGCGGCGCAGCTTCGAGAGGCTGCCCGAGCCGAGGTCCTCCGCCGCTTCGAGCAGGGACGGATCGATCTTCGACATGACGGAATAGATCGGCAGGACCATGTAGGGGATGTAGTTGTAGATCATCCCGAAGATCACGGCGCCGGGGGTCTCGATGAGCTTGAGCGGCGGCAGGTGCACCATCCCGAGCAGGGTGTTGATGAGGCCGTTCTTCTCGAGGATGTTCATCCACGAGTACGTCAGGATGAGCAGGTTCATCCACATCGGCACCATGACGAGGAGCATCATGATCCGCTGGGTGTGCTCGCGCTTGCGGCTCATGACGTACGCGAAGGGATAGGAGACGATCAGGGTGATGACGGTCGCGATGACCGAGTATTCGATGGAGATCCAGAGGATTTCCTTGTAGTCCCCGAGCTCGCGGATGTTCGCGAAGGTGAAGGTCCCGTCCGCGTCCGTGAACGAGTAGTAGAGGACGATGAACAGCGGCACGACGATGAAGATCGCGGCCCAGAGCACGTACGGCGCGCCGATCAGCCGCTGGAGGAGAGAGCGTTTTTTCATCCCGGCTCCCCCTTATTCGTCGTCTTCGTCTTCCGGCGGCGCGTTCATCTCGTCCATTTCGTCGGAGAAGGTGCTGTAGTCGCCGAACATGCCGGAATACTTCGATTTCTTCATGACGTGGATGGCGTCCGGCTCGATGATGAGGCCGACCTCCGCGCCTTCGGGATGGAAGTCCGTCGTCTGGATCATCCACTTGAAGCCGCCGATGTCGACGATGATCTCGAAGTGCACGCCGCGGAAGGTGACGGAGGTGACGATGCCCTTGAGCATCCCCTTCCCCGGATCCACGATGTCGACGTCCTCGGGACGGACCACGACGTCCACGGCCTCCCCGGGCGCGAAGCCCTTGTCGAGGCACTGGAAGGTCTTGCCAGAGAAGGACGCCTTGTAGTCCTCCTTCATCACGCCGTCGAGGATGTTCGACTCGCCGATGAAGTCCGCGACGAACGCGTTCTGCGGCTCGTTGTAGATATCGATCGGGGAGCCGATCTGCTGGACCTTGCCCTCGTTCATGACGACGATGGTGTCCGACATCGAGAGGGCCTCCTCCTGATCGTGCGTCACGAAGACGAAGGTGATCCCGAGGGCCTTCTGGATGTTGCGCAGTTCGTTCTGCATGTCCTTGCGGAGCTTGAGGTCAAGCGCGGAGAGCGGCTCGTCGAGGAGCAGGACCTTCGGCTTGAGCACGAGGGCTCTCGCGATCGCCACGCGCTGCTGCTGACCGCCCGAGAGCTTCGAGACCGAACGCTTGGCGAAGCCGTCGAGGTTCACGAGGGTCAGCATCTCGTGGACTCTCTCCCGGATCTCCGCCTCGGGCGTGCGGCGCACTCTCAGGCCGTAGGCGACGTTCTCGAACACGTTGTAGTGCGGAAACAGGGCGTAACGCTGAAAAATGGTGTTGACCTCACGTTTGTGCGCGGGAACACCATTCATGTTCTTCGAGTCGAAAAACACCTCACCCTCGTCCGGCTCGAGGAATCCCGCGATGATGCGCAGCGTCGTCGTCTTGCCGCACCCGGACGAGCCGAGGAGCGTGACGAACTCGCCGTCGCGTATGGAGAGATTCAGGTCGTCGAGGACCGTCTCTCCGTCAAAGCGGACGGTGATGTCTTTGAGCTCGATGATATTCTTTTCGTGGTTCATAATTTTGCATCCCCCTTTGCGGCAAAGGTATCACCGGAGAACGGATGTTCTCCAGGAGCCCGTCTTGACGGACGGATCGCCCGCCCGCGTCGATCTGACCGGGAGAGCCTCCCTCCGACGGACTCCGCGTAAGCCGTATTACAGCTCTGCGCGAGACCCACAACCGGCGAATCGCAGCCCCCGCAAAGAGTTCCTGTCGCCGGAAGACCCGCCTTGGGCCTCCCGCGAACCTGCCGCGATTTCTCAGGTACGAATGCGTACCACGGTTTTGTTCAAACTGCCGGATGTGAACATCGGATATTCAGTTGTGAAAACCGATTTGCGCGGGTTATGCTTTACACGGTTTTCTGCGGATCCCGGATCCAATCGCAGATACGGACCGGAATTCGCGCTGCCCTGCGGGACCTGACCATCCCGCTGTATATTTTACGCCGCGCGCTTCGATGTTTTGGAACCCCGGAGGGTCTTTGCAACCTCCGGAGGTGTCAGCACAGATGCAAAAATCGTGCAAAGTATATGATACTATTTCGCGCGCTGAAAGTCAAGGATTTTCAGCGAAAATGTCGCCCCGGACGAAAAATCATGGATATCGACAAAAAATCGCCCCGGAATGGAGCGATTTGCACGAACGGAATAAGAATGAAATGGTAAATGAACCGCTTTCTCCGGCCCTCATCCGAGAAGCGGCGAAAACGTGATCCGCCGGGCCGATACGTCCGCCTCGGTGAGCTTCACGCGGAGCCGCGAGCCGAGGGTGTAAACCGTCCGGCCCACGGTGAGGGTCATGCGCTCCTCGTCCGTTTTCGCCGCGGGGAACGCGGAGGCCGGGACGAATCCCTCGACCAGCTTGTCCGTCGAGACGAACATGCCGTTCTTCGTCACGGAGATCACCGTCACGTCGAACTCCTCCCCGATGCGGTCCGCCATGTAGAGCGTCATGTACAGATCCTCGATCCCGCGTTCCGCCTCGAGCGCGCGGAGCTCGCAGTCGGAGGAGGTGAGTCCCCGCTCATAGGCCGCGTTCTCGAAATACGCCGCCGGATGGCCTTGGACGGTCACATCCGCGCCGACGTGGTCGAGCCCGGTCTTCTCCAGCACCGCCGTGAGAACGGAGTGCACGAAGAGGTCGGGATAGCGGCGGATCGGCGAGGTGAAGTGGCAGTATTTCTCCGCCCCGAGGCCGAAGTGCGGCGCGCATACGGACTGGTATTTCGCCTTCATCATCGAGCGCAGAAGGACCTGCGAGACCGTCGCCCGCACGCCTCTTTCCTCCGCATCGTCGAGGATCTCGCCGAATTTGAGGAGCATCTCCCGCGGCGTGGGTTCGCGCTTCTCCGGTCCCGCGGGCGTGATCCCGTGCGCGGAGAGGCCGAGCGCGGAGACAAAGGCGGCAAACGCGGCGACCTTCTCGCGGTCCGGCTTCTCGTGCGTCCGGTAGAGCCCCGGCAGGCCGAGAGAGAGGAGCGTCTCCGCCACGCCCATGTTCGCCTCCAGCATGAACTGCTCGATCAGCTTCTCCGCATCTCCCCGCTCCGCGCGGACGATGTCGGCGGGATGCCCCTCGTCGTCGAGCAGGATCACAGCCTCCGCGTCCTCGAGCTCCAGTACCCCGCGCGCCTTCGCCCGCTTCGCGAGGATCTCGTACAGCCCCTTCATCTCGAGGAGCATCGGGAGCACCTCGCGGTATTTTTCGGCATACGGGCTCCCCTCTCCCCGCTCGAAGAGGTCGTTCACCTCGGTGTAGACGCCCCGCACCCGGCTCCGGATCACGGACTTGAAGATCCGCGTTCCGATCCGGCGTCCCTCGCGGTCCAGGGTCATCTCGGCGGAGAGCGCGTATTTGTCCTCCCCGGCGTTCAGCGAGCACGCGCCGTTCGAGAGCGATTCCGGGAGCATCGGCACGACCTTGTCGGTGAAGTAGACCGACGTGCCGCGCAGCCTCGCCTCGACCTCCGTCGGGGAATCCGGCCGGACATAGTGCGAGACGTCCGCGATGTGCACGCCGAGGATCCAGCCGTCCTCCGTCCGCTCGAGAGAGATCGCGTCGTCGAGGTCCTTCGCGCCCGCGCCGTCGATCGTGAGGATCAGCCGGCCGCGCAGATCAGTTCTTCCGGGCGTGAGGATGATCTCCTCCCGGGCCCGCTCGTCGGCATAGGCGAGGACCGATTCCTCAAATTCCGTGCGGATGCCCGAGGAGGCGAGGATCGCCGCGTAGTTGGCCTCGCAGGTCAGGCCGCTTCCGAAGGCTGCCGCGATGCGTCCGACGGTGTCGCAGCGGGGCATGTCCGGGGGAGAGGAGAAGTCGCGTCCGTGATTGCGGGTGAAATACGGCTCGCCCGAGGGCACGACCTCCACCTTCCAGCCGTCCTTCGCCCCGGCGTGCTCCGCGTCCTTCACGGGCACGGCGATCTCCACGCCGAACCGCCGCGCATCGGGGGTGACGGTCGCCCAGCCCCGCCCGAGGTGCAGGGTCCCGATGATCGAGGAATTGACCGGCTCCACCGAGAGGACCTCGCCCTCCGCGCCCTCGCCGTCCGTCCTCGTCATCCGCTTCACGGAGACGGTCACGCGGTCCCCGCTCATCGCGCCCGAGGTCTCCCGCGGCGGAATGAAGACGTCGCCCGTCCCATCTCCCTCGTCCGGCGTCACGAAGCCGAAGCCCCGTCCGCTGTACGAGAAGGTCCCCGTGATGACCGTGCGGGTGTCCAGCCGGTCGTCGCTGGCGTAGACCCGGCCCGCCGCCTTTTTCTTCTCCCTCGCCCGCGGCGCGTTCTCGAACGCCTCGAGGGCAGGATTCTGCTTTCTGCCGCGCTTACCCATGGCGCGGGATATGACTTTTTCGCGTCTCTTCGCGTTCTTTCTCGGCAAAACTGTATTCTCCTTTATGTCTTCCTGATTTATGGTTGTCCGGGGGCTCCTCCCTTATGCGGCGGAGGCCAAAAAAAACGAAGCCTCCATCGGGCTTCGCTTTCTTCTGTCGGAACTCAGTCGTTTCCGCCGTCTTCCGTATTCTCGGCGACAGCGTCCGCAGCTTCTTCGACCACCGCGTCCGCGGCGTCATCCGCAGTTTCGGCCGCAGGCGCCGTGTTGACCGCGATGTTCCGGATGTCGACGGTGTCCTGCATGAAGTAGGAGACCAGGACGAGGAGCACGAACACGATCGCGACGATGGTGGTCAGCTTCGAGAGCTTCTTGTCCATCGTGGTGGCCTTGGACTTGCCGAAGAAGGTCTCCGCGCCGCCCGCGATGGTGCCGGAGAGGTTGTGGCTCTTGCCGGACTGCATCAGAACGGCGACGACGAGAAAGATTGCCGCTAAAATAAGAAGAATGCCGATTGCGATTTCCATAGTGGAAGCCTCCGTGTACGTCGTTTCGGGATCAGACCCCGTATTTTCAACTTAGCCTGTCTATTGTATCACAAAACTTTTCGGATTGCAATACCTGTGCGGCATTTTTTCTCGCGATTTGAGCAGATTTTCC
>CACZSA010000349.1 GCA_902783705.1 uncultured Ruminococcus sp. | reverse complement strand
CTTTTCCACTTTGATCACACAGTCGGGGCACATGGTCGCGCACATGGCGCAGGCGATGCACTTCTCCTGGTCCACGATGACGGCGGGGTGGTAGCCCTTGCCGTTCAGCGTCGCGGTGTCGAGGGCGAGGATCTTCTTGGGACATACGTCCACGCAAAGTCCGCAGCCCTTGCACCGTTCGGTACGGAATGTAACTTTATTCATTCAAATCCTCCTTCACGGACCGGGGCGAGCCGATCCGGTCGAATGTTGTGCTGTGTCAGAAAAGCCGCTTTGTCGCGTTTGTGATCGGGAAGAGCGGCTCGTCCCCGAATCCGGCGTCGGCGAGTACGGCGGGCGTATCCGGCGCGAATTCCGGGCACCAGACATGGCAGAAGAGCGGGATCCCGCATCGGTGCGCGCATTCGCGTCCGTATTCGATGCTGTCCCGGATCTCCGCCCCGGTCGTCTCCGCGCCGAGGTTTGAGTTGTTGACGAGCGCGGTGCAGCGGAGCCCGCAGGCGTTTTCGATCTCGATCATGCACCCGACGGCGTCCTCCGGATCGGCGATCAGCGGACGGAAACGGTTGACGACATAGAAGAGGGAATACCCGGCCTCGAGGATCGCCTCCCGGTACATCCCGAGCGCGACCGAGCCGTCGTCCCCGCCCACGTCCACGATGGTGACGTCGTCCTTCGAGCCGATGAGTCCCCGCATCCGGGGCGGCAGAGAGGGAATATCCACGTTCGTGTTCGCGAATTCCGGGATCAGCGGATCGATCCCGTGCTCTCTGAGAAGCGGCGCTGCGTCCGCCGTGCGGAAATACGGATTGACGATATCGAGGTCCGCCGCATGGACCGGAAGTCCCGGAAAGACCGTTTTCGCGTAAATCGCCAGATTGACGGCGAAATTCGTTTTCCCCGCGCCGTAGTGTCCCGCGACGACGGAGAGATTCCGGATCAGTGAATTGTCCATCCCGGCCTCCTGTTTTGTCGTTATCTTATATTTTATCACATTCCATGCCAAAAAGAAAGAGGAAATTTACATAATTGTTTGAATATTTATCCACGAAGAGTGTGCAAATTCCCGGAAATAAAAAAATCCTGTCAGATGACCAAGAATTCATGCAAAAGGGTTTGAAAAAACGCGCCGCGTGTGATATAATATACTAATCGTATCATAGGGGAGGTATTTTTCGTGCGCCCATTGCTCCTCACATGGCCCGCGCAGTTCGAAGACATCCTGAGCATCGTGAAGACGATCTCGGTCCTCGACGTCATCGACATCGTCTGCGTGTCCGTGCTGCTCTATTATCTCTATAAATTCATCCGCGACCGGCGGGCGGGCAAGCTCGCGATCGGGGTTCTTCTCCTGTTTGCCGCGCAGATCGTGACGAACGCGCTCGACATGTATCTGCTCCAGTACATCCTCCAGAACGTCTTCCAGATCGGCTTCATCACCCTCGTCATCCTCTTCCAGCCGGAGATCCGCTCCGTGCTCGAAAAAGTCGGCGCGACCCCGATCAAGGGCTTCAAGACCCTGAGCGAGCCCCGGGACAGCGCGAGCGTGCAGGCGATGATCGACGAGGTCACGGAGGCCGTCGGAGATCTCGCGGAGTCGAAGACCGGCGCCCTCATCGTCTTCGAGCGGACTACGCGCCTCGGCGACATGATTCTCACGGGCACGGTGATCGACGCCTATCCCGCCGCGTTCCTCATCAAGAACATCTTTTTCAACAAAGCCCCCCTGCATGACGGCGCGATGATCATCCGCGACGGACGGATCAACGCCGCCGGGTGCCTCCTGCCGCTGTCCTCGAACCCCGACATCATCAAGGATCTCGGAACGAGACACCGCGCGGGCATCGGCATGAGCGAGAACAGCGACGCCGTCGTCGTGATCGTGTCTGAGGAAACGGGCGTGATCTCCACGGCGGTCGAAGGGAAGCTCACCCGCGACTATGACCGCGACAGCCTCCGCGCGTTCCTGCACAGCCAGCTCATGGGTGACGGCGATCACAAACGCTTCGACCTCCTCCACCGCGTGCGCGAGATCAAGGAGCGCGAAAAGAATGAGAAGCACGCAAAGAAACCGGAGAAAGGAGCGGTTGAGAGATGAACCAGACGAAAACGGAATCCTCCGCTCCCCGCGCCACCTCCCGCGGCAACCTCGTCGCGTGGATCCTCTGTCTCGTCGCCGCGTTTGTCATGTGGATCTACGTCATGGCGGTCGAGAGCCCGGAGCATGAGCAGATCTTCAGCCATCTTCCGGTCGAGCTCACCGGAACCGAGACTCTCTCGGAGAACGAGCTCGCCGTGTACAGCGGCTACGGCACCATGATCGACGTGACGCTCTCCGGCAAGAAAAGCGTCGTCTCCCGCCTGAGCGAGCGCGATATCGTCGTGACGGCGGACCTCAAGAACATCACCGAGGGCGGACGGTACAACTGCAAGGTGACGGTCGACGTCCCGGCCGGATGCAAGCTCGCGGGCATGTCCCAGAACACGATCTCGGTCTACGTCGACCAGGCGATGACCGTGACGGTCGACCTGACGGAACGGCGCGAGAATACGAACCTTCCCGAGGGCTGCTACACCGGGACGGTCGAATTCCCGGTCGACAAAATCACCGTGACCGGACCGCGCAACGTCCTTGTCCGCGTGGCCGGCGCGCAGGTGACGCTCGATCTCGCCGACGTCACCCGTACCTCGACCCTGAACGCGCCTGTGACCCTCGTCAATTCGAAGGGCGAGGAGATGCAGAGCCCCTACATCGATTATTCCCCCACGACGGTGAGCGTGACCGTTCCGGTCTACAAGAGCGTGACCGTCCCCGTCCGCGTGGGCTTCCGCTACGGATTCCTCAACAGCGAGAACACCGAGATCACCGTCACCCCCGCCACCGTGGAGGCGACCGGGGACCCCGACGTGATCGACCGCGCCTCGCCGCTCGAGAGCATCATCCTCGACGAGAAGACCGAGTTTGAGAACGGGCGGCTGACCAAGACCGTTCCTCTGAGCGCGGCGGAGGGCGTGACCCTCTCGGCGGCGCAGGCGGAGGTGACGGCGGTGATCGACTCCTCGATCAAGACGCGCGAGTTTCTCATCCCCGGCTCGAACATCGTCGATACGGGCGCGAAGGAAGGCGTCGACTACACCTGGGACCGCTCCGCCGTGCCCGTCACCCTCATGGGTCCGGTCGACGTGCTCGCGAAGATCGACGTCGACGACATCACCCTCGTCTTCGATATGAGCCCCTACAACGACTCGAACACCGGGACCATCCGCGTCCGCGCCGACGTTTCGGTGGATTCGCTCTGGCGCGATCAGGTGTTCGCCGTCGGAACCTATGAAATCAACGTGACCTTCACGGATTGACGATATGATACAGAGAATCGAATGGAACGGGATCCGCGTGCCGCACAGACCGGGCGTGGATGCCGACGCGGAGGCGATTGCAGCAGCCCGACGGGAGATCCGCCGGGCAACCGGACAGACGCCGCGGAATCTGCGCATCGCAAAGAAATCGATCGACGCGCGCCGCGGGATCGCCTTCGTCTATACCGTGTCCGCCGAGGCGGAGGGAATTTCGGAGGACGCCGCGAAGAAGCACGCCTCCCTCCGGATCTGTCCCGAGCCGATGGTCGAACGGACGCGCGGCACGGAGCCGCTGAAGCACCGTCCGGTGATCGTCGGCTTCGGCCCCGCCGGGATGTTCGCCGGACTCCTGCTCGCCGAAGAGGGGTACGCCCCCCTCATCCTCGAGCGCGGAGGCACGGTCGACGAGCGGACGGCGGCGGTCGAGCGCTTCATCCGCGACGGCATCCTCGACGAGCGCACGAATATCCAGTTCGGAGCGGGCGGCGCGGGGACCTTCTCGGACGGCAAGCTCACGACGCGCATCGGCGATCCCCTCGTCGCGTGGGTCATGCGCACGCTCGCGGACCTCGGCGCGCCGGAGGACATTCTGTATAAATCCAAGCCCCACATCGGGACCGATATCCTGCGCGAGGTCGTGAAGAACGCAGACGCGCGGATCCGCTCAATGGGCGGCGAGATCCGCTATAACACCCGGGCGTCGCGCATCACCTCCTCCACCCTCGACGCGGAAGGGGAGACGGTCCCCTTCGACGCGCTCGTTCTCGCGACGGGACACAGCGCGCGGGACACCGTGGCGGAGCTGATCGACGGCGGATATTCCGTCGCGGCGAAGCCCTTCTCGGTCGGCGTTCGCGCGGAGCATCTGCAGCGCGACATCGACGAGGCCCTCTTCCACGAGCACGCGGGCGATCCGGCGCTCGGACGGGGCGAATACCAGCTCTCCTATCGAAGGGGGGAGCGCGGATGCTATACCTTCTGCATGTGCCCGGGCGGGACAGTCGTTCCCTCGGCAAGTGAGGCGGGCGGCGTCGTGACCAACGGCATGAGCGTCCGCGCGAGAGACGGGCGAAACGCCAACGCCGCCGTGTGCGTGTCCGTATTGCCGACCGATTTCGGAGGATCCCCGCGCGAAGCCGTGGCGTTCCAGCGCGAGCTTGAGCGGGCGGCATTCCGCGCAGGCGGGGGCGATTATACCGCACCCTGCCAGACGGTCGGGGATCTCCTCGCCGGCCGGTACGGCACCGAATGCACGAAGATCCGGCCGACCTACCGGGACGGACGGGTCGCCATGCGCGATCTCTCCACGATCCTGCCGCCTTTCGTGACGGAAATGCTTCGGGAGGGGCTCGCGGACTTCGGGCGGAAGCTCCATGGATACGACGATCCGGCAGTCCCCCTCACCGGAGTCGAGACGCGGACCTCCTCTCCCGTGCGGATCCTGCGCGGCGAGGACGGATGCGCCGTCGGTCATCCGGGGATCTACCCCTGCGGAGAAGGCGCGGGATACGCGGGCGGCATCGTCTCGGCGGCTGTCGACGGCGTGCGGACCGCGCAGAAAATCATGAAAAACCGGGCTCCGGCGAAGGACAACGCCTGAGGACACGGGAAAGGACATACTATGAGACAGAGAGCGCGCGTGACGGCGGTGCACGGGGACAGGGCGACCGTTCTGGTCAGCCGCCGTACGATGTGCGAGGGATGCACGAAGAACGGTTGCGGGGGCCACTGCGAGCTCACGGGGCTCGTTGCAGCCAACCGCGCCATGGAAGCGGAGGCGCAGAACCCCATCGGCGCGGAACCCGGCGATTTTGTCGAGATCGAGAGCGAGAGCGGGGATGTCCTCGGATACGCCGCGCTCGTTTTCCTGCTTCCCATAGCGGTCTGCGCGCTGTTCTGGTTCCTCGGTACGCGTCTCATCGGTCCGGGGATCCCCGGCGTGATCGCCGCCGTCGTCGGCTTCGCGCTGACCTTCGCGGGGATCGCACTCTACGACCGGTCCCTGCGCCGGAAAACGCCCCGGATCGTGATCGTCGGTCATGTGGGGCAGGGAGAGGATCTCCCGGAATGATCCTTATTTCTTATTGACAAAAATAATATTATCATATAAGTGAGCGAAAGAGAATGCAGTATAAGTACCATTGGAATCTTGCGGCTACACGGAAACAGATGACGGAAAACCCCGCGGTGAAGGCCATCGCGGACGACCTCGGCGTGACTCTCCCGACGGCGCAGCTCCTCGTCAACCGGGGATGCACGACGCCCGAGGAGGCCCGATCCTTTCTCGCAAAGGAGGAAGAACAGCTTCACGACCCGTTCCTCATGAAGGACATGGACCGCGCGGTGGAACGCATCGTCGCGGCGATCGAATCGAAGGAGCGGATCATCATCTACGGAGACTATGACGTGGACGGTGTGACCTCCACGACCTGTCTCTATCTCTATCTGGCCTCCCGCGGCGCGGACGTCGGCTATTTCATCCCCAGCCGGGCCGGAGAGGGCTACGGTGTCTCCGAAGGCGCGGTACGCCGTCTCGCGGAGGAGGGATGCCGCCTCATTGTCACGGTCGACACGGGCGTGACGGCGACGGCGGAGGTCGCGAGCGCACGGGAGCTCGGCGTGGACGTCGTTGTCACCGACCACCACGAATGCCATGAAAATCTCCCCGAGGCGGAGGCGGTCGTCAATCCGCGGCGTCCCGACTGTCTCTATCCCTTCAAGGAGCTTGCGGGCGTCGGCGTCGTGTTCAAGCTCCTCTGCGCCCTCGAAGCGGTCCTCTGCCCGGACGACGGGATGATGGACTGCGTGCGGCGCATCGCGAAGGAATACGGGGATCTCGTCGCCATCGGCACGGTCGCGGACGTCATGCCCATCCGGGACGAAAACCGCCTGATCGTCAGCTACGGCCTCGCCCTGATGGAGAACACCGAGCGCCCGGGGCTGGTTGAGCTGATTGAAGCGACTCGCATGGAGTCCAGGGCCACGATCCGGCGCAAGATCACGGCCTCCTATATCGGCTACACCATCGCGCCGCGCATCAATGCCGCCGGACGGATCCGGGACGCCTCCCTCGCCGTCGAGCTGCTCCTCGCCAAGGACTGCGACAGCGCCGCGCCCCTCGCCCGTCAGCTCTGCGACATCAACCGCGAGCGTCAGGAGCAGGAGAACCGGATCATGGAGGAGGCCTACGCCAAGATCGCGGCGGAGCACGACTTCGAGCGCGATCCCGTCATCGTCCTCGCGGCGGAGAACTGGCATCACGGCATCATCGGCATCGTCGCCTCCCGCATCACCGAAAAATACGGCTGCCCGTCGATCCTCGTCTCCTTCGAGGGCGCGGGACCCGAAAAAAAGCCCGAGGATCCCGGCAAGGGGTCCGGACGGAGCGTCAAGGGTCTCAACCTCGTCGAGGCGCTCTCATCCTGTGCGGATCTGCTCGAAAAATACGGCGGACACGAGCTCGCGGCGGGCCTTACGGTGAAGCGCGAGAACCTCGATGCGTTCAAGCGGCGCCTGAACGAATACGCCCGCGAGCGCCTCAACCCCTGCGAGATGATCCCGGAGCTCGACGCGGAGTGCGAGCTTGAGGCCGCGGATCTGACGCTCGAGCAGGCGGCGGAGCTGTACAGCCTCGAACCCTACGGCGTCTCGAACCCTGTCCCCGTGTTCATCCTGCGCGACGCCTCCGTTATGGAGGTCACCCCGGTCGGCGGCGGACGGCACACCCGCGTCACGCTGCGCACGGGCGGGCGGATCGTCACGGCGATGTGCTTCCGGATGACCGCGCGCGAGCTCGATCTCTATCCCGGCGACACGGCGGACGTCCTATTCACCCTCGACGTCAACGAATTCCAGAATCAGAAGACGGTCCAGCTCATCGTCAAGGACATCCGTCTCACCGAGGATCGGATGAAGGCGGAGAACCGCGAGCGCGAATTATACGAGCTCTTCCGCACCGGAAAGACTCTCCGCGGGCTGGCCTCGGCACAGGCGGTCATCCCCACGCGGGAGGATTTCGCCGAGATCTACGGTCTCCTCCGCCGGCAGCTCGAAGCGGACCGCGATTCCTTCACCGTGCGCGCGCTTTCCTATCTTGCGGCGAATGCGGGACGGCCCGTCGGATATATCAAAATGAAGGTCATCTTACTCACCTTCCGCGAGCTCGGGCTCTTCGGTGTCGAGCGGCTGAGCGGGGAACCGGAGTTCTTCGCGTTCCGCCGGATCGTGACGCGCGGCAAGGTGGATCTGACCACGGCGGCGGTCTATCGGAAAATCATGAGCGATTTCGGACAGGGATAAATCTATGGCGATCAACACGAGAAACGAACCGAACGAACTGGCGGGCATCGAGAAGCTCCTGTCCGTCATCCGTGCCAGCGAAAAGCGGTACGACATTGAGAAAATCGAGCGCGCCTACCTGTACGCACGGAACGTCCATGAGGGACAGTACCGCGTCAGCGGCGAGCCCTATATCTCCCATCCCGTCGCCGTGGCGGAGATCGTCACCTCCCTCGGCCTCGACACGGATTCGATCTGCGCGGCCTTTCTGCACGACACGGTCGAGGACTGCCCCGACAAGACCAGCATCGAGATTCTGAAGAACCGCTTCGGCGAGGACGTGGCGATGCTTGTCGACGGCCTCACGAAGATGAAGGCGATCAACGTCGAGGACAAGGAAGAGGCGAACATCGAGAATATCCGCAAGATGCTCCTCGCCATGTCGAAGGACATCCGCGTCATCTTCATCAAGCTCTGCGACCGCCTGCACAATATGCGCACCCTCGACGCGAAGCCGGAGCCGAAACGGAGAGCCACCGCGCTCGAGACCATGTACGTCTACGCGCCGCTCGCCCATCGCCTCGGTATGCAGCGCATCAAGCAGGAGCTCGAAAACCTCGCGCTCTCCTACCTCGATCCGATCGGATACGCCGAGATATCGGCCTACATCGAGCAGAAATACGGTCAGAACCAGAACTTCATCGAGAATACCCGCGCGTACGTCGCTGAGAAGCTCGAGGAATACGGTATCCACTTCACCCTCGAGGGGCGCGTCAAGACGGTCTACTCCATCTACCGGAAAATGTTCCGGCAGAACAAGTCCTTCGACGAGATCTACGACTTCTACGCGATCCGCATCATCGTCGACACGGAGCTCGAATGCTACACCGCCCTCGGCGTCATCCACGAGCTCTTCAAGTCCATCCCGGGCCGATTCAAGGACTATATCTCCACGCCG
>CACZSA010000348.1 GCA_902783705.1 uncultured Ruminococcus sp. | reverse complement strand
GTACAGGGTCATGGGGCCGCCCACGGAGCCGTTCCAGCAGTCAGTGGAGGGAATGCGGAGAGCGCCTTCGGTACCGAAGATGATGGTGTCGCCCGGGGTGTTGACGTGCATAGCCCACGCGATACGGAAGTCCAGGATGATGTCGCCTTCGAGACGGATGAACGCAGCGGCGAAATCGTCAACGGAGAAGCGCTCCGCATCCTTGCCGTTGTACTTCGGGTTCTTGCCGAAGAAGTCGGAGATGTAGCCGGAAACGGTCAGCGGCTTCGGATAGCCGATGGCGTTCAGGACCATGTCGAGGGAGTAGCAGCCGATGTCGCCGAGCGCGCCGATGCCGCCCGTGGACTTCTCGATGAACGTGGAGCCCGGGATCCCGCGACGGCGGCCGCCGCCGGTCTGGATGTAGTAGATCTTGCCGAGGACGCCGGAGTCGACGATCTTCTTGATCATCTGCATGTTGGCGTCAAAGCGGGGCTGGAAGCCGACGGAGACGAACTTGCCGGAGGCCTTTTCGGCTCTGCAGACCGCTTCCGCCTCTTCGAGGGTGACGGAGAAGGGCTTCTCGAGGAGGACCGGGATGCCGTGCTCGAGGGCGTAGATCGTCGGGATCGCGTGCTGCGTGTTGTAGGTGCAGACGGATACGGCGTCCAGCTCTTCGTTGTCGATCAGCTCCTTGTGGGAGGGATAGAAGTGAACGCCTTCCACGCCGAAGCGCTTCATGAACTTTTCCGCCTTGCCGGGGATCAGATCCGCCGCGGCGACGATCTCCACGTCGTCCTGGAGCTTGTAGCTCTGGATGTGGGATTCCGCGATCCAGCCGGTGCCGATGATACCGACCTTCAGCTTCTTGCCGACTTCCTTCTTCTCTTCGACGACTTCCTGCTTGAACTGGCTCAGAACTTTGTCAGACATGTGATTTTGTCCGCCTTTCTTTGATTTTCAGGGTTGAAACCGACGCCCGTGAGCGCGGTGATGAACGGTTTGGGATTACCAGCCCTGCGACGCGAGGTATTCGCGGCTGGCCTTGATGGATTCCATGCGGGAGAGGCCCATGGACGGCTCGTCCTGCTCGACCACGACCCACGATGCGCCGGCGTCGAGGCAGGCGTCGAGGATCTCGGGCATCTTCTGCATGCCGTGACCGACGGGACGGAATTCGAAGGTCGAGGGCTCCTCTTCCTTTTCTTCCTCTTCGATGCCGATGAGGGCGTAGAGGTGCTTCGGGAGCTTGCCGCTCATGTAAAAGTCCTTGAGATGCACGACGGGCGCGCGTCCGGTGTACTTGCGGAGGAAGGCCGCGGGCTCCTCGCCGCCGACATTGACCCAGCAGAGGTCGAGCTCGGTCTGGAGGTATTCGGGGGAGACTTCCTTGTAAAGGATATCGAGGCCATATTCGCCGTCCACCTTGGTGAACTCGAAGTCATGGTTGTGATAGAGCAGGGTGATGCCGTACTTCTTCGCGGTCTTGCCGAGCTCGGCGATCGTCTCGATGGTCTCGCGGAACTTCTCGGCGCCGGGGCGGCGTTCGGGGGTGACGTAGGGGACCGCCGCGTACTTACAGCCGATCTTTGCGTAATCGGAGAAGGTCTTGTCGGGGTCGGCGATCATTTCGTCGAGCGGGATGTGCGCGGAGAGGGGCACGAGGCCGATCCCGTCGCAGAGGCCCTTGACATATTCCGGGGAGAGGCCGTAGAGTCCGGCAAACTCAACGCCGGCATAGCCCATCTCCTTGATTTTGCGGAGCGTATCCGCGAGGTTCGCTTCGGCGGAGTCGCGCACGGAGTAAACCTGTACCGCTACGGGCAGAGACATGGGAGCAAATCCTCCTGATGGTGAAGGTTGAAGGGTCGCGGGACGCATCCCGTCCCATTGTCACCATTATAACGTAAACCCGGCTCAAAATCAAGAGGATTTTGGCAAAAATATCAAAAAGACGGATAAACAGTTTTGCCGTCAAAAAAATATGGTGCTAAGTTTTCCGGTTTTTGTTCGATAACCTCTTGACAAAATACGCAAAAAGGATTACAATATAGTCATTAGGATTCCGTGTAAACCCGTTTTCAGGAAATCCGCGAGCAGGACGGAAGGACCGTATCCATGTATTTCAATGATCACAACGAAAAGATCGTATATGTCGGCTCGCGCGACGCCGACGAATCGCTCTGCTGCTGTCTCGCGGGCGTCACCTATCCGAATCCGGACTACCGCATGGTGCGCTATCCGGCGCGGGAATACGTCTTCGAATACGTCGTGAGCGGGCGGGGGTATCTCGAATCGCACGGCGAGGTGACGGAGGTGACGGCGGGCGATTTCTACATGATCCGCAAGGGCGCGGAGCTGACGTACTACGCGGACGCGGCGGATCCGTACGAGAAGATCTGGCTGAACGCGGACGGCGCGCTCCTCTCGCGGATGTGCGACATGTTCCGGATCGCGGAGACGCTGGTTTCGCACACGAACGTGCGGGACTTGTTCCTCGAGATCCACGACCGGCTCTCGCACAGCACGGAGGCGGACCTTCCGGCGGTGCGGGCGGAGATCTTATGCATCCTCTTTCGGATCCTGATGCTTGCGACGAAGGAGACGTACTTCCCGGAGCCCGCGCGGCAGAACTCGCTGGCGGAGCGGGTGAAGGGGTATCTCGACGCGAATCTCTACGCGGACCTGTCGCTGGATCAGGTGTCGGAGGAATTCGGCGTGACGAAGATGCACATCATCCGGGTATTCAAGAAGGAATACGGGACGACACCCGTGCAGTATCTGATCGAGCGCAAGATCGGGATCGCGAAGAGCCTTCTGGCGGGGACGGTGATGCCGATCCGGGAGATCGCGTTGCTCCTGCGGTACGCGAACACGCAGCATTTCAGCTCGTCGTTCAAATCGGCGGTCGGGATGACGCCGGGGGCGTACAGGAAAACCAACGGGGAGAAATGAAAAGGAAATGGAGAAGGAGCCTCAGCGGCTCCTTTTTTGATATCCTGCGGGATGACGTGCGGGAGGGCACACAAGAGGCAGTTTTTTCTCGTGTCCTGCGCGCTGACGCTTGCGGATTTTATATCGACTAAGTCGATCGTTTTTTTGTCCTGCGCGGCTGGCGCACAAGAGGCCTCCGGAGCCGGCCTCTTGTGAATCACCGCTCCCAAAGGAGAGGGAGGAGCGCCTCCCCCTC
>CACZSA010000347.1 GCA_902783705.1 uncultured Ruminococcus sp. | reverse complement strand
CTGCACTGCCACGGCAAGGACGCGTTCCGGTTCTACACGGAATCCAAGAACGTCACCGTCCGCTGGTTCGACGAAGAGGAAATGAAGAAGGAGCAGGTCTCCACGTGGGACGGCTCGCTCTGATCCGCATCCATCACAGAAAATACTGGAAATCTGGAAATAAAGAAGGAGATTCGCTATGAACAAGCTGAAAATCGGTATCGTCGGAGCGGGGCGCATCGGAAACGTCCACGCGGAATCCATCACCTACCACATCCCCGAAGCGGAAGTCGTCATGGTGACCGACGTCATTGAGGAAAACGCGAAGAAGCTCGCCGCCCGTTTCGGCATTCCGAAGTATTCCGCGGACTATATGGACATCGTGAACGATCCCGCCATCGACGCGGTCCTCGTCTGCTCCCCCACCCCCACCCATGCGGACATCACCATCGCCGCGCTGAACGCCGGAAAGCACGTCTTCTGCGAGAAGCCCGTGCACACCTCCATCGAGCGGATCCGCGACGTCGCCGCAGCCGCCGAGAAGAGCGGAAAGAAGCTCCAGATCGGCTTCAACCGCCGCTTCGACCACAACCACCGCCACGTGCAGGAGCTCGCGAAGTGCGGCGCGCTCGGCAACGTGGAGATCATCAAGATCACCTCCCGCGACCCCGAACCGCCGTCCCCGGAATACGCGGCTTCCTCCGGCGGCCTCTACATCGACATGATGATCCACGACTTCGACATGGCGATGTTCCTCGCAGGCTCCGACGTGACCGAGGTCTACGCGATGGGCACGAGCCTTGTCGACAAGCGGATCGGCGAAGCGGGCGACGTGGACACCGCGATCGTCACCCTGACGTTTGAAAACGGCGCCCTCGGCGTGATCGACAACAGCCGTCGCGCCGCCTACGGCTACGACCAGAGAGTCGAGGTCTTCGGCTCCCTCGGCATGGCAGCGGACGAGAACGACGGCGATTCCACCGTGAAGGTCTCGACCGCCGCGGGCGTTGTCAGCGACAAGCCGCAGTTCTTCTTCCTCGAGCGGTACATGGCCTCCTTCACCGAGGAAATGCGCCAGTTCATCAAGGCGATCACCGAGGACACCGACGTTCCGGTCGGCATCCACGCGGGGCTGATGAGCGTCGTGCTCGCAAAGGCCGCGAAGAAGTCTCTCGACGAGCACCGCCCGGTGAAGATCAGCGAGATCACGGGGGCGTAAGATGGGACAGAACATCATCAAGGCGCGCGGCGCGCATCCCTTCGGCCTGAAATGGCTCGCAAGGATGGACGGGGACCACGCCGACATGCTCATGGATTTCGGCGTTTACCGCATGAAGAAGGGCGACGTCTGGTTCGAGGACGCATCTCTCGAGAAGGCCGCGCTGCTCGTGTACGGCGAGGTGAAATTCGAATGGGCCGGACAGGAGCACACGGAATACCGCGAAAACTGCTTCGACGTCCCCCCGACCGCGATCCACGCCGACCGCGCGACCGCTGTGAAGATCACCTGCCTCTCGGACGAGGCGGAGCTGAACATCCTCCGCACGGACAACGAGCGTGAATTCGGCAGCAGGCTCTACCTCCCCGCCGACACTCCGGACGAATTCCGCGGCGCGGGACTCATGCGGGAGACGAGCACGCGCATCGTGCGCACGATCTTTGATTATTCCAACGCCCCGTATGCGAACCTCGTGCTCGGCGAGGTGATCGGCTTCCCGGGCAAGTGGAGCAGCTATCCGCCCCACCATCACCCGCAGCCGGAAATCTACTACTACAAGACCAATCCGGAAAACGGCTTCGGCTACGGCGAGCTCGGCGACGATGTCGTGAAGGTTCAGAACAACGACACGGTCTTCATCGAACCCGGCAAGACCCATCCCCACTGCACGGCCCCCGGCTACGCCCTCTGGTATCTCTGGGCGATCCGCCACCTCGACGGCTGCCCGTACAAACAGCCGGATTATCCGGTGTTCCTCGACGAGCACCTCTGGGTCATGGAGCCGGACAGCGTCTATTTCGGAGATAAGAAATAATCCTCGAAGGGACGACCAATCGAAAGAACAAGGAGGCAAACACTCATGGAAACCATTCGGTTGACCATGGCGCAGGCGCTGGTCCGTTTCCTCGACGCGCAGTACGTGGAGCTGGACGGCGCGGAGCATAAATTCGTCAACAATATCTTCGGCGTCTTCGGACACGGATGCGTCGTCGGCGTAGGACAGGCGCTGCAGCAGGGCGGGCATTCCATCCGCTTCCTGCAGGGCAAGAACGAACAGAACATGGCGCTGGCGGCGACGGCCTTTGCGAAGCAGAAGAACCGCCTCGAGATCATTCCGTGCGTATCCTCCATCGGCCCGGGTGCTATGAACATGGTGACGGCGGCAGGCTGCGCGACGGCGAACCGCATTCCGCTGCTTCTGCTGCCGGGGGACACCTTCGCATGCCGTCAGCCGGACCCCGTTCTCCAGCAGGCGGAGTTCTTCCATTCCTTCGGACAGACCGTGACGGACGCCTTCCGCGGTGTCTGCCACTATTTCGACCGCATCGAGCGTCCCGAACAGCTCATGACCGCGGCGATCCACGCCATGCGCGTGCTGACCGATCCGGCGGATACCGGGGCCGTGTGCCTCGCGATGCCGCAGGACGTGGAGGGCGAGGCGTACGATTATCCCGTCTCCTTCCTCCGCCGCCGCGTCTGGCACATGGACCGCAGAACGCCCACCGCCGCTCAGACGGAACGCGCCGCCCGGATCATCCGGGAAGCGAAGAAGCCGCTTCTCATCTGCGGAGGCGGCGTCCGGTATTCCCTCGCGGGCGACGCGCTTGAGAAGCTCATCGACGCGACCGGGATCCCGTTCGGCGAGACGCAGGCGGGGAAGGGAACGCTCTCCTGGGAGCATCCTCTGAACCTCGGCGGCATCGGCGTGACCGGGACCCAGTCCGCCAACCGGATCGCGAAGGACGCGGATGTCGTGATCGCCGTGGGCACGCGCCTCACGGACTTCACGACGAGCTCGAAATGGCTCTTCGGCGAGCACACCAAGCTCGTCTCGATCAATATCTGCCCCTTCGACGCCGTGAAGATGGACGGGGAACCGATCATCTGCGACGCGCGGGAAGGACTGGAAGCCCTCACGAAGGCCCTCGCCGGCTACCGCGCCGGAAACATCGAAGCGGCGAAGAAGGAGCGGGCGGAGTGGCTCCGGATCGCGGACGACTGGTATCACAAGGAGGATCCGCGCGGCCTCACCCAGACCCGCGCCCTCGGGATCATCAACGAATTCATGCAGTCCGCGGATATCGCCGTGGGCAGCGCGGGCAGCCTCCCGGGCGACATGCAGCGCCTCTTCCGTCCGGGGGACCGCGACACCTACCACATGGAATACGGCTTCTCGAACATGGGGTACGAAACGAATGGCGCGCTCGGCGTCAAGCTGGCCTGCCCGGAGAACGAGGTCTACACGTTCTTCGGCGACGGCACCTACCTCATGGCGCATTCCGAGCTTGTGACCTGCCTGCAGGAAGGGCTCCGCGTCCACTTCTGCCTGTTCGACAACTCCGGCTGGGGCTGCATCGAGAATCTGCAGAACAATCAGGGCGACGACACCTTCGGCACGGTCTTCCGCTTCCGCGATCCGAAAACCGGAGCGCTCGACGGGGCGATCATGCCGCTCGACTTCGCGAAGAGCGCGGAGGGCTACGGTCTGAAGACCTATTCGATCCATACCGAGGAAGAGCTCAGGGCCGCGCTTGACGACGCACTGAAACAGGACAAGCCCGTCCTCTACGACATTAAGGTCCTGCCCGGCTCCATGACGCCCGGGTACGAGAGCTGGTGGCGCGTCGGCGTCGCCGAGGTTTCGGAAAGCCCGCGCGTCGCGGCGGCGTACGATTCCCTCTGCGAACACGTGAAGGACACGAGAAAATTCTAATCTATCAGGAGAGACAGATATGCTCGACCAGAAGAAAGTTAAACTCGCCATTGCCCCGATCGGCTGGACGAACGACGACATGCCCGATCTCGGCGGAGAGAACACCTTTGAACAGTGCGTGAGCGAAATGGCGCTCGCGGGCTTCAAGGGCTCCGAAATCGGCAACAAGTACCCGAAGGACGTCGCCGTGCTGAAACACAAGCTCGACGTGCGCGGGCTCACGATCTGCAACGCGTGGTTCTCGACCCTCTTCATCTCCGAGCCCATGGAGGTCACGGTGAAGAACTTCATCGAACACCGCGACCGCCTGTACGCGCTCGGCGCAAGAGTGATCGGCGCGTCGGAACAGGGCGACTCCATTCAGGGGAAGGATCTCAACATCTTCGGGGACAACAAGCCCCGCTGGACGGACGCCGAATGGGACCGCGTGATCGCCGGATACAACGAACTCGGCAAGCTCGCGAAGGAGAAGGGCATGACCCTCACCATGCATCACCACATGGGTACGGGCGTGCAGACCGCCGAGGAGATCGACCGCTTCATGGCGTCCGTCGATCCCGATCTCGTCTACCTGCTCTTTGACAGCGGTCACCTGACGTTCGCGGGGATCGATCCCCTTCCGATCCTCGAAAAGTATATCCACCGCATCCGCCACATCCATCTGAAGGACGTGCGGCTCCCGATCCGCGAGCAGGCGCAGCGTGAGGGCTGGAGCTTCCTCACCTCAGTCCGCAACGGCGTGTTCACCGTCCCGGGCGATGGAGACGTGGACTTCGCGCCGATCTTCGACGTGATCGAGAAGAGCGGCTACGAGGGCTGGGTCGTCGTGGAGGCCGAACAGGATCCCGCGAAGGCGAACCCGTTCGAATATGCGCAGAAGGCCCGCGCCTACATCCGCGAGAAAACGGGACTCTGAGCGCAGGATCGTCCGGACGCGTATTCCGGCATGACACAATGACAGAAAAAAGGATAATCCCGCCGGCAGAATCCGTCGGTCGGATTATCCTTTTTCTGCGTCCCGCTCTTGATTTTTCAGGCGCTCTCCTGTACAATGGAGGAAAGAAAACCATTCTCCGAGGTGACGACGATGACACAGCGCGAAAACCTGCTTCGGGTGATCCGGTTCGAGCGTCCGGATTACATTCCGATCGCGTTCCACGTGAACGATTCCGTTTTCAGCCATTACGATCCCCATGCCGTCGAGGAATTGCTCGAATCCCATCCCGTCATCGCGGGGCGGGGCCGGATGCGCTGGGACCTCGTGCCGAAGGAAGGGGACGAGGTGGACCGCGACGTCACATACTACGACGAGTTCGGCGTGGAATGGAAGGGCGCCATCGACGGGATCCGCGGCGTGATCCAGAAGCATCCGCTGAGCGATTTCTCAAAGATCCGCACATACAAATTCCCGCCCCTCCCGGCGTTTCATCTCGAGGAGGAGCGGGCAAGGGTGGCGCAGCGGAAGGGGAGAGGGGAATTCACACAGACCGGACTCCCGCACGGACATACCTTCCTGCGCCTGACCGATCTCTGCGGCTTTGAAAACGTCCTCATGGGCATGGCGGACGGCGATGAGGATCTTTTGTACCTCATCCGCGCGCTCGAGGAGTACAACGCCGCGTTCACCGATCACTGGGCGAAGGTCGGCTACGACATGATCTCCTATCCCGAGGACCTCGGCATGCAGATCGGGCCGATGATCTCCCCGTCGCTCTTCCGTCAGTACATCAAGCCGTCGTACCAGAGACTGATGAAGCCCGCGCGGGACGCCGGAGCCGTCATCCACATGCACTCGGACGGCGACATCCGGACCCTGGCGGATGACCTCATCGACGGCGGCGTCGACATTCTCAATATCCAGGACCTCGTCAACGGGATCGACTGGATCCGGGAGAAATTCTTCGGGAAATACGCCCTCGAGCTCGACGTCGACCGCCAGAAGGTCACCGTGTTCGGAACGCCCGCCGAGGTCGACGCCCTGATCCGGGAGGAGGTCGAGAAGCTGTCCTCCCCCGCGGGCGGGCTCATGATGATCTTCGGATGGTATGCCGGGACGCCGCTCGAAAATATCCGCGCGCTCATGGACGCGTTCGAGAAGTATATGTACTACTGGGACTGAGCCTCACGTCTCCCTCGCGCAGAGCGGGTTTTCGTAGAGTGTATTCGCCGCGAACCAGTTGTAGGAGCGGCATCCCCCTGCACAGACGGAGCCGTATTCGCACCGCGCGCACTTTCCCGAGAGCATGGATTCATCGAACTTCCGATTGTAGGCAAAGGCGTCCGGATCGTACCAGATCGAGGCGAGGGACCGCTCGCGCAGATTGCCCTCGTTGAAGCGGGGATCGTACATCGATTCGCACCCGCGCACGTTGCCGATGCTGTCGATCCCGATGGCACACAGTCCCGCGCCGCATCCGGTGAACACAGCACCCGGAGCTCCCCGCACGCCGCCCTCCGTCTCCTCGGGGGTGAAATAGCCGATGTTGTCCGCAACGCCCACCGCGAAAGGAGCGGAAGTCGCCGTCTCCTTCACGAACCGCAGGACCGCGCCCGCGTCGAATTTCACGTAGATCCGGTTCTCCGAAGCGTTCCCCATCGGCGAGCAGGCCTGGAGCTGCCATGCAAAGATCGGGTATTCCCGCAGGATCTCATAGAGTTCGGGGAGGCGCGGCGCGTTGTCGGCCCGGAGCGCGCTGATGACGGAGGTCGGGATGCCCGCATCCGTGAGAGTCCGGATCGTGTCGATCGCCCGCGCGAAGCTGCCCTTCTGCCGATAGGCGTCGTGTACCTCCTCCGGTCCGTCGAGCGAGACGGCGACCGATTCGATGTTCACGCGCCGGAGGGCTTCGAGGATCGCCGGGGTCATCGAGAAGCCGTTTGTGATCACGCAGACGGCGATCCCGCGGGAGGTCAGGGCTTCGACGATCTGCGCCCAGTCGCGCCGCATGAACACCTCGCCGCCGATCATCGAGACGCGGCGGCATCCGAGCTCGTGCAGCTGGCGCGCCGTGTCAAGACATTCCTCGGTCGAGAGCTCATTCTCCCGTGCCTGTCCGCCGGAGGAGCCGCAGTAGGCGCACCGGAAGCAGCAGGCGAGGGTGATTTCCCAGACGCAGGAATCGAGGCGGTAGGGGAAGTCCGCGGGGATTCCCGAAAACGGCGCGACGTCCGTGCCCCGGCGGATCTCTTTTTTCGCCGCGCCCGTCATGGGGTCTCTCCATCCCGGCTGTTCCGCAGGTCGTGTCCGCATTCCGTGCAGAATTTCGCGCCGGGGTGCGCAGGCGTGCCGCATTCCGGACAGAAGACATCGGAGCCGCCCTCCTCTGCCTGCTGAACAGGTTTCGGCCGGGTCATGTTCTGCATGGCCATGGCGGGGACCGGACGGGCGGACACCGGAGGACCGGCATAGACCGCCATGAACATCCGGGGATCCGGCGCGGGGGTGCTATCCTGCCCGTCCTGCTTTTCCGAAGGCGTGTCCTGCTCTTTATCCGTTTTTTCCTCCTGCTCCGCGATCGGCTTTGGATCGGGACGCGGCGGTCCTGCATAGACCAGCAGGTTCCTGCGATTGTTGTTCTGCATCCCGGGACCCGCGTAGACCCCCGAGATCGCCGGGCCCGCGTACACCCGCTTGAACTCAATGCCCCCGGGCTTTTTCCCGCCGTCCGGATACTTGTCTTCGGAGCGGAACCAGCCCTTGATGAGAGGGTATATTTTCTTTTTGTCTCCTTTGTCCGCCATGTCGGTGTCCTCACTCTCTCAGAAAATCATGCTTCTGTCCCTATTGTATCACATTTTCTGATCCGCGGCAAGGGGGCATGGGGATTCTCCGCAGCAAATCCGGAGATGTACACAGTTTCGCAACAATTATGTGGTATCATGGCGGTAACGGACAGGGCCCGATTTCAATCATTCAGCGATGCCGCGTCACGGAGGTAACCATGAAAATCATTTGCAGTTCCCGACATTCCATCGGACAGGCCGACCCCATGCTCTACGGTCATTTTCTCGAGCATTTTCACCGTCAGGTTTACGGCGGCGTGTACGACCCGACGTCTCCCTTTGCGGATGCGGACGGTTTCCGCGCGGACGTGATCGACGCGATGAAGCGGATCCGCACGCCCATCATCCGCTGGCCCGGCGGATGCTACGTCTCCGCCTACGACTGGCACGCCGGAGTGGGGAAGAA
This sequence comes from uncultured Ruminococcus sp., assembly GCA_902783705.1. Lineage (GTDB taxonomy): Bacteria > Bacillota > Clostridia > Oscillospirales > CAG-272 > UMGS1696. The sequence goes on along the minus strand of CACZSA010000347.1, from coordinate 4,899 downwards.
CCGGATTCCGACCTACGACAAGGCATGGCGGGTGGAGGAATCCCACGCGTTCGGAACGGACGAATTCGTGAAGCTCTGCCGCAAGATCGGATGCGAGCCCTATATCTGCACAAACGCCGGGACGGGCTGTGCCGAGGACATGAGCGACTGGGTGGAATACTGCAACCTGCGCGAGATGGGACGGTTCGCGAAGGAGCGGATCGCCAACGGATTCCCGGAGCCGCATCACGTGAAATTCTGGAGCATCGGCAACGAGAACTGGGGCGGACATGAGATCGGAGCGAAGGATGCGGAGGAATGGGGACGCCTCGTGCGGGAGTCCGCCAAGATGATGCTCCGCGTGGACCCGACGCTTGAGCTCTCCGCCGCTTCCATCGACAACCTCGACTGGAACCTCAATCTGCTCCGCGCCGCGGGGAGCTATCTCGACTGGATCTCCATCCACGGCTACTGGGGCAATACAGCGGGCGGCACGATCCCGGACGGCTACGACACGGTCATGCTCCGCACCGGAGAGGAGATCAGCGGCTCGATCGACCGGGTCCGGGCCTATCTCACCGCGCTCGGCCTCGAGAAGAAGATCAAAATCGCCTATGACGAATGGAACCTCCGGGGCTGGTATCACCCGAACTTCATCGACACGTGGAACCGCCAGAACTACCGCGGGGAGGACGAGGAATTCTATCGGGAAAAGGTGCTCGGCGAGCGGGACAAGAACGACATCAATTCGATCTACACGATGGCGGACGCGGTTTTCTCGGCCTCTTTCCTCAACACCTGCCTCCGCAACTGCGATCTCGTGCGCATGGCGTGCTTCTCCCCGGCGGTCAACACGCGCGGCGCGATCTTCACGCACCGGGACGGCATCGTGCTCCGGCCTCAGTTCTTTGTCTTCGAGCTCTACGCCAACCTTCTCGGGGATACGGTCCTCGATCTCTGGCGGGAGGACGTGCCCGTGCTCTCCGGCAGGATCGGAAACCGGGAGAGGACCGTCGACGCGGTGGACTGCGTCGTGACGAAGCGCGGGGAAGAATACGCCGTCGCCGCCGTGAACAAGAACCGGGACGCCGAGGAGCGCGTTGATCTTGCCTTCCTCGACGTCGCGCCGCGGGAGATGCGGATCCACACGCTGAACGGCCCCTCCCCGGACGCCTATAACGACATCGGACGCACGGAGGTCGGCGTGACCGTATCGGCATGGCAGCCCTTTGACGGATGCCTGACGCTCCCCGCTCATTCCGTGAACGTGATCGAGCTGCGGTGAGAGCGCCGACGGTCTTTCGCTGCTCCGGATTTGAGTCGGGACGGAAGCACGGCGGATAAAACGATCCGATCCTTCGCGAAGGGAGGCTTTTGCATGCAGTTTCGGGAATACGGCGCGGACCGGGGAGCGGTGGTCATGCTCCTGCACGGCGGCGGGCTTTCGTGGTGGAATTACCGCGAGGCGGCCTCTCTTCTCGCTTCCGATTATCATGTGATCCTCCCGATCCTCGACGGACACGCGGGGTGCGACCGTCCGTTCACGTCGATCGAGGACAACGCGGAGGAGATTCTCGCCTACATCGACGGGCAATGCGGCGGTTCCGTCCTCCTCCTTGGGGGACTCTCGCTCGGCGGGCAGGTTCTGCTTGAGATGCTTGCCCGCAGATCCGATCTCTGCCGGTTCGCCCTCGTCGAGAGCGCGGCGGTGATCCCCTCGAAGTTGACGCACGCCCTGATCGCGCCCGCGTTCGGCAGCAGCTACGGCCTGATCCGGAACCGGCGCTTCGCGAAAATGCAGTTCCGGTCCCTGCGCATCCGGGACGATTATTTCGAGGAGTACTACCGCGACACCTGCCGCATCGCGAAGGAAGACATGATTGCGTTCATGCGGGCGAATACCGCCTACGCGCTGAAGGATTCAATACGAAATACACAGGCCGAGGTACACGTCATCTTCGGGGAACGGGAGACGCGGGAGATCCGGCGGTCCGCAGAGATGGTCGCGCAAACGATTCCCGCGTGCACGCTTCACCGCCTGCCGGGGATGCATCACGGGGAATTCTCCCTCAACCGTCCCGACGCGTATGCCGAGCGGATCCGGCAGATCACGGGCGGAGAAACTCTATGATTATGGAGGAGACAGGGACATGCTGACGCTGGAGGAATACCGAACGATCATCGAGGAGCTGATGGACGAGCTGCCGGAGGAGTTCTTCCGGGATCTGAACGGCGGCGTGATCGTGTCCGAGGCGCTCGCGATCCCGGATTACGCCCGGGGCGGCGATATCTTCACGATGGGGCAGTACCTCGTCTATTCCGGGATGCGGCAGATCGTGATGTTCAAGGGCTCCTTCGACCGGGTACATCCGGGTGCGGATAAGGAGGAAGCCCGGGCCCTTCTGCGCGCCGTCCTGCGCCACGAATTCCGGCATCATCTCGAATCCCTCGGCGGCGTTCACTATTCCAAGTCCCTGTTGGCGGAGGACGCGCAAAAGAAGGCCGCGTATCTGGAACGGTACAAGGGTTCCGATGTCAAGACGCCCTGATGGACTGTACCGACTTACTCGATACCCCAAAGGCCTGTCGTCTCCGGCGGGCTTTTTTGCTCTTGACAAGGCCGCGTTGATTGTGCTATCATGATTCAAAGCTGTTTTGGAATTCTCCCGCACATGGTTTTTCTCCATTCGCGGGTTTCCGTCCATTCGAATTCATGGGATAAATCGAAAGGTACAGGACGATGCTGAATTTGCGAAAAGAAGACTGGACCGTCTCAGGCAGGCCGGAAAACTGCCGCTTCGACGGGGACGCGATCCGCACGAAGGATGCCTTCGCCGTACATGGCGAAACGGACGAAGAGAACCTCGCGCTGCGCTTTTCCGCCCGGGCGCCCGAGGACGCGCCGCAGACGGAGATCTGGGCGTCCGTCCGCTGGTACAGCCGCGATTATCACTACATGGTCGGGCTTCGCGGCGGCGCGCACAATCACCTCTATCTCTCCCGGCTCGGCGCGGACGGATATGACCGGATGCTCGGCCTCTGTCCGCTCGACTTTACCGTCATGCCGGGCGTCTGGTACCGGATCCGGATCGTCTGCGCCGGGCAGAAGATCGCGGTCTATCTCGGGGAGGAAGCGTCCCCGCGGCTGCTCGCAGAGGATCCGGACGCGCCGTTTCACGCGGGTAGCATCGCCGTGGGCGGCGGATATACCGAAGCGGAGTACCGGGACATCTCCGTCGAGCCCGCGGCTCCCGACGCACTGGACGGCATGACGGCCTCTCCCGATTATCTCGTGCTCACCACGCTTTCCAAAGAAGAAAAGGAAGCGGTCCGGAGGCGGCATCGCGCGCTGTACCGTCCGTTCTCCGTCCCGATGCTGCCGGAGGGGAGGATGGAACTCTCCCTCGAGGGAGACTGGCTCTTCCTCCCGGAGCAGGAGGTATCGGGCGATCCGTCCGCGCCGCTCTATGATGACCGCGCCGCGCACACGATGAACGTCCCGGAGTGCTGGATCCCGCTGCAGGCATGGCTCGAAGGGGAGACCTGGGGCGAGAAGCAGATGAACAAGGGGCAGAGCGATACCTACTGGGTCGAGGCGTTCTCGCGCTGCATGGATTATACCTTCGACTGGCAGGAGACAATGTGCGCATGGTACCGCCATTACATCGACCTGCCCGAGGGGATCGGGAAAAAGAGCGTCCTTGTCGATTTCGAGGGCATCGCGCTCGCAAGTGAGATCTATATCAACGGTGAGCGGATCCATGAGAACATCGGCATGTTCGCCCCGATGACGGTCGACCTCACCGGACACGTGCATCCGGGCAGAAACGTCCTCGCCGTGAAGGTCAGCCGCATTCTGCCGCAGGAGACGCTCGCAGAAGAGGAGCGCATCGATGACAAGTACGCGCTGGCGCGGGACGGGGAGCGGGAAGAATTCTACGCCGCCGACTGCGAGCACTGCCCCTTCAACACCGACGATCTCCCGCACGGCTTCTACACGAACCATCCGGGCGGGATCTGGCGGTCCGTCCGTCTGATCGTCTGCGACAGGCTCCGCGTGGGGGATTGCTGGTTCCGGCCCCGGCTGGACGGCGCGCGCATCGAAGCGTCCGTGACGAACGGGGATGCAGTCCGGCGCGTCGGGCGGCTCTCCTACGCGCTCCGGCATACCGTGACGGGCGAATACCTGTGCGGAGGCGAGATCGGCGAGGTCTCGCTCGACGCGGGCGAGGCGGGGACATACGCCTTCGAGACGCCGAAGGTCAGCCCGCGCCTCTGGGAGCCCGGCAGGCCGAACCTCTACGCCCTCACCCTGACGCTGACGGACGGGGAGCGGGTGATCGATACCCATACCGAGGAGGTCGGGTTCCGCACGGTCTCCCTCTCTGGCAGCCGGCTGATCTACAACGGCAGGCCGCTCTGGGTCCGCGGAGGGAATCATATGCCCGCGCACGTCAAGCCCAACGACAAACGGCTCGCCGAGACCTTCATCCGCCTCTCGCTCGTGCACAACGTGATCGGAACGCGGACGCATGCCGCGCCGTGGACGGACGTCTGGCTCGACGCGGCGGACCGGGCGGGCATGCTCGTCTCGTTCGAGGGCACATGGTCGTGGCTGATGCTCGTCCACATCCCAAGTGATAGGTCCCTCGAGATCTGGAAAAAGGAACTGCGCGCCCTGTATCTCCGCCATCGCAACCGCCCGTCGCTCTTCCTCATCACGATGAACAACGAGATGAACTTCTATCTCTCGCAGGGCAGCGACGAGACGCTCCGGGAGAAGGCGTACCGCGTGCAGGGCGGGCTCCGGATCGCGAGGGAGGTCTTCCCGGATCTCCCGCTCGTGTGCGATTCCGGCTACAACCGCGCGCCGACGCTCGAGAAGAGCCGGGACCTCTGCTTCCCGTACGCGAACGGACG
>CACZSA010000346.1 GCA_902783705.1 uncultured Ruminococcus sp. | reverse complement strand
AGTCCTCCTCGCTCGTCCCGCGGCCCAGATACGCGGAGATTTCCTCGTTCACGATGTCCGTGATCTCCGAGGGGGTGTAGTCGATGACGCGGGTTCCGCCGTCGCCGTCGAGCATCGCTTCGATTTCATCGAGCAATTCCGGCGTCGCATCGTAAACGATCTTCGTTTTGGCATAGACCTTCTTCTGCTGTTCCGGGTCCGCGCCTTTCTCCGGGAAGGCTGTCGTGCGCGTGGTGGGATCCGTCACAATGAAATTCGCTCCGAATGCCTCCCGGTACGCCGCAAAGGCGCTTTTCGTCGCGGGGAACTCCGTATCCAAAAGCATTTCGAAGGGGCTGTCAAGCAGTTCGAAGGAATCGTCCGTCACCGCGAAGAAAGTGCGGATGAGATCCCATGCGGCATCCGGATCGGCGCAGGATTTCATAATGACGCAGACTTCGTTGGACGAGAGAACGTTCGCGCTCATGCCGTCCGATGAAGGATAGCCGATCCGCACGAGATCCGGCGTTCCGAACTGCATTTCCTGATTGAGATATCCGTAAATCCCGTTCAGATAGTGGATCGCGAGCGCGTAATTTCCCTCGCGGTACGGTTCGTAGTAATCCTCCGCATTAACGAAGGGATAGCGTCGGGCGAGATCGTCCCAGTCTTTCGGCAGAGTTTTCGCAAAGCGAAGAAACTCCGCAAAATCCCCGTCGGTAAAATCGCAGGTCATCGCGTCATAGTCGATCCAGCGATTATAACCCGTCGCGCCGAGGATCACATCCGCGGATCCCTGCGTAAGCGAACTGCTGAGGGCGCGGTCCTTCGGCTGAGCGGCGGCGAACTCATAGAAATCCGTGAGCGTCCATGTCCCGTCCTTCGCGAACTTGCCGAGGATATCCCGCCGCGCGGTGACTGTGCGCAGATCAAACGAAGGCGTGATGCCCCAGAGTCCGCCGTCTTCGTCGGTAAACGCCGTCCGTACCGTCTGGAACAGGTCGTCCGCGCGGATATCCGGGTCCTTTTCGAGATACGGGAGCAGATCAACATAGAGCTTCTTGGAGAGCAGGGCATCCGTCAGGGTATTGGAGGGCGTTGTCAGAACGATATCCGGCTGGTAGAAGCCATTGACAATGTTGAACGTAAGGCCGTCCACACCGGAGGCCAGCGTCCGCGCATCCGAAAAATCCGTCACGACTACCCGCACATCCGGGTGTGTCCGGTTGTATGCCGCAATCCGGTCATCGATCCGATTGCGGTCATATCGGTTTGTCGCGGCGATGACGATCGTCTTGATAGCGGAGAGATCCAGATCTGGCGCGCGGCAGTAAAGAGAGAACCCATTCTTTGATTCGTCCCGGGACACGCTCTGATAAATGACACACTCCTCGTCCACGGCGGAGAACAGGATCATCTCCTCGGAGATCGCGGAATTCCGGGTGTTCAATAGGAGTTTGGATTCCTCTCCGTCCTTCGTCCAGAGTCCGTCCCGATCCTGCCACAGAAATTGTCCCCCGTCGGTGAACAGCACGGCGTAAACCAAGCCGGGGATCTCATAGACAAGGCTGTCCCGCTGTGTCATGGGATCCACGGTATAAACATCGGTGTTCTGCGTGCCCCGCACCGAGAAGGCCGGCGTCCCGTCTGAAAATCCGACGGAGGCGATCTCCCCGGCTGCCTTGACAAGGTACTGCCGCTCCAATTGTCCATTCATGACTGCCAGCTCGTCTCCCGCGGCAGCAAGAACCACCCCCTGCCCGTCGTATGCGAGTCTGCTTTGCAGGGGATCGTCCACCTCCTCGTAAAGGGCTTCGCATCCGATGGTGACGGGTGACGGTTCCCCCTCTGTCCAGTAATGGAGCCAGACCTGCTGTACAATGTCGTACCGATAGCTCATCCAAAGCAGTCCGTCCTCTGTAACGACGCCGCGGTTCAGCATGCTGTCCGTCTCCGGCGCGGGGACGTCGACCACCAACAGGACCTCTCCGTCCTCTGCAAGCGTGACAAGGCGCAGTTCCTCAACCGTCGTTAATGCGGTGAGCGTCTCCCCTGCCACGGCCTGCGCAAACATCTCTCTCCGAGCCAGAACCGTCATCGTCCCGGCCTCGGCGTCGTAATACGGGTATACGGAGAGGATGGTTCGAAATCCGTCCTCCGCGTAGTTATACAGGGATTCTTCGCGGAAAATGCCCGAAAGGGTCTCCTCTGTTGTGATCACCTCATATTCCCCCGAGCCCGATCCCCGGAGGGACTGACCCGGACTGCTTCCGCGCTTCTTTTCTCCCTTTCCGCATCCCGCGAACAGCAGAAAAACCGCAAGCAGGGCGCATACCGCACGCATTTTTTGCATTGGATTCTCACCTCGCATCTAACGTATTAGATTTTCTTCATTATACACCCGATTGTGCTCTAAGTCAATAGATTATCGTAAAAAAAACAAAAAAACAGGACCCGATCGGATCCTGTTTCTGTGAAAAGCATGTAAGATCGTTTTACCTGTGCTCCGCAAGCCAGATGGAGACGCGGGATTCGATGTTCTCCCCGCATTTTTCGGGCGTGGTCGCTCCGCCGAGGCAGGCGCTGATCTCTTCCTGAATGATCGCGCTGACCTCTTCGGGGACCCGGAAAATGTCCGACGCGCAATCATGATCGAGATAGTCCGTCAGCCGGTCGAGGTAGTCCCCCGTCGCCGTGAGGAGCATATCCTCCGCGCCGGGCTGGATTCCCGCGTAAGCTCTCTGCATCATCCTCGTCTTCATGGAACAGAGCCAGTTTCCCTCCGCCTCCTTTTCCTGTTTTTTCAGCTCGGTCTTCGACGCGGGGATCTGCCCCATCCAGAACGAGGGCGTGTACCCGTCCCCCGCCATATATCCCTGTTCCGCGTCCGTCATGAACCCGACAAAATCGGCGGCAAGCGCCTGTTTCCCGCTCTTTGCCAAGACGGAGTAAAATGTGGCGGAGACGGTTTTCGTCTTGCCGTCGAGGATCGCGAAGGCGTCGCTGCCGAACACCGACTGCAGACCGATCCACCTGCTGACGGAGGTGAGGAAAGCGTCGTATGTATGGATATTCCCGTTCAGGTAATCGAGATACACATCGCCGTACACATCCATCATGGGAACGCCCGCCGGGAGGTTCAGAGCTTCCGCCAGCGTCGGAGGATAGGTGCCGAGCAGCCGCAGATACCGCGTGAACAGATCGTTTTGGAAGGACACGGGGTCGCTTTCCACACAGAAGCGGACGATCTTGTCATACAGGAAGTTCTGATAGCCGCTCTGCGTGGGATAGGGGAAGGCCAGCGATTTTTCGGGAAGTTTTTCCGAGAATGCCAGCGCGTTCTCCGCCGACCAGTCCGGGCCGTAGGATTCGATCTCTTCCGCGCGGGCGATGGTGAAAAAGACCGTGAAATCCCGGCACAGTCCGAGCAGACGGTCCCCCTCGTCCGAGAACGTCCTGACCGTACACCCGAGCCGGTCGTCCGTATTGACAGTCCCCTTCAGGTCGGACAGCAGATCGTGTTCGAGGGCATACTCCCACATGGAGTTTGACGAGTTTTCCGTTCCGGAGATCAGAACGTCCGGTGAAACAGTTCCGGTGCTGAGTTCCAGCTTCAGCCGATCCGCGCCTTTGTTCGGGTTGTCCTCCGAAAAATCGCTGTAATCCAGCAGGGAAAACTGCACTTCCGGATGCAGGCGGCGGAACCGGACAAGGTTCTGGGAGAACAAGGCGTCCTCGCCCTGCGTCATGGCGACGGTCAGGAAGGTGAAATCCTGTGCGCGGAGCGATGTGTTGCGGCGGCCCGTATAGAAGGCCCCGGTCATCGTGTTCGCCCCGGCAATCCTGTCGTGATCCGGCACGGACAGCACGGTGAACTCGGAGGGCATATAGCCGGAATTGACATAGCTGAAAAAGAGCTCTTCCGCGCCGGATGCCCGGTCCGTGGTGCGAAGGCTTCCGCCTGATCCCGTGCAGACCGCGGAGCCGCAGAACAGGAATGCGTCCCCGCTGTGCGAGAGGGGAACGGAATCCGTCAGCGCCTTCGCATTGTGATCGATCCGCGCCGCGCGGTAACTGCCTTCGATGCTTCTCAGGCACAGCCAGACATCCCCGTTCTCATCCGCGGCGGCGCGGGTCACCGTTTCGTCACTGCTGACCGAAAACTGATAGAGCAGATTTTCGTCGAAGACCGCCGCTTCCGTCTGTGTGACCACGACGAAGGAATCCGCGCCCGCTGTTACGTCGATGGGCATGGCAAAGGGATTGGCGAGGAAAGCCCCGATCCCGTCCGCCCGCCGCGTTTCCCCCGAGGCGGCATCCACCAAAACAAGGGAATATTCTTGCCCCGCCGCTCCAAATTCGGAGGTCAGAAGGATCAAGGATTCCCCGCTCACACGCCCCCGGCTGATGCTCTCCGCCGGACTGTCCCCGGTGGAGAACGAAAGGAGGTCTTCGCTTGTTCCGTCCGGCGCGAGCGAGACAAGGCGATGATTCTGCGCGCCGCTTTCGTTCCCGATCTCCGTCACGACAAAACGGAACGTGTCTTCCTCCGCGTCGTACCAGGGCACGACGCCCTGTTCCAGATAGACGGTATCCTCCCGGTAGTCCCGGCGTTCAAAGTCAAAGACAGACGTTAAGACGTCATTCATTCCCGATTCGGGTTCCTTCGGCGCAGTGTCGTCGGGCACGTCTCCCGAACAGGCTGAACCGAACAGCAGGATGCAGAAGAGCAAGCTGACCAGAGGCCAGAATCGTACACGCATCTTAAACACCTATTCCTTTCCTCACATAGGACATGAATCGAATGTCCGTTTACGGCAGCGTCTTCCCCGAGGCCTTGTACAGCTCGTACCACTCGTCGTGGGTGATCGTGACGTCCGCGGCCTTCGCGATCTGCGCGATGCGGTCGAGATTGGTCGTCCCGACGATCGGCTGCATCTTCGCCGGATGCCGCAGGATCCACGCGATCGCCATGCCCGTCGGCGTGACGCCGTACCGCGCGGAGACCTCGTCGAGCTTCTCATTCAGCTTCCCGAATTCCGGGTTCCCGATGAACGGTCCCGCGAAGAACCCGTGCTGGAACGGGGACCACGGCTGGATCGTGATGCCCTTCAGACGGCAGTAGTCAAGCACGCCGCCGTCCCGGTTCACCGCCGCCCCGTCCTCCATGTTGACGTGAATGCCCGCGTCGATCATGGTCGTGTTCGTCAGGCTGAACTGCAGCTGGTTCGCCGCGATCTTCTCCCCGCCCATCGCCCGCTCGAGCAGCTCGATCTGGTAGGGATTGTGGTTCGAGACGCCGAAATGCTTCACCTTGCCCTCGCGGGACAGCTTGTCGAACGCCTCCGCGACCTCCTCCGGCTCAACGAGCGTGTCCGGACGGTGGAGAAGGAGGAAATCGAGCGAATCGATCCCCAGACGCGCGAGGGACTGCTCCGCCTCGCGGATGATGTGGTCCTTCGAGAAATCGTAGGTCCCGCCGCGGATGCCGCACTTCGACTGGATCACCATTTTGTCCCGCAGGCCGGGATTGGCGCGCAGGAAATCGCCGAAGACGGTCTCGCAGGAACCGCCGCCATAGATGTCCGCGTGGTCGAAGAAATTGATCCCGAGCTCGAGATCGGTCTTGATGAGACGGTCGATGTCCGCGGGAGCCATCCCGCCGATGCGCATGCACCCCTGCGCCACCCGCGAGCACTCCACGCCCGCCAGCTTGAAGGTTTTCATAAAATCTCCTCCTGAAAATTCAGAAATGGTTCGGATCCATCATAACACAAGGCGAAGGGTTTGTCAAGAGGAGAAGGAGATGAACTTGCATTCGTCAAGCTCGCGGTTGTAATCACATTCCGTTTGCGCGCTGGCGCTTGCAGATTTAGAATCGACCAAGTCGAAAGTTTTTTCGCCTGCGCGGCTGGCGGACAAGAGGACCGGCCGCGGCCCTCTTGTGAATCACCCCGGCCAGAGGCGCGTTCCCCGCCTCTGGACTCCACCCCTCAGCGTGCGTACCTTGGCATATCTGTACCGTTGCTCAATTTCGTTTGGTCCAACGGCGGATGGAACAAAGTTCCATCTCGCCTATCGCACGTTAATATACAAGGGGCCATCTCCATGTTGAGTGGCTCTTTTTAATTTCGTGGCTCGCTCAACGCCGAAAGTGCAGTCTGAACGTGTCAGCCCTTTTGACTTCGTCAAGATGAAGGTGCAGCGGATATGTGTTCGAGTTGGACCGTACATTTACGCTGTGCACCTTCATTGAGTAGAGGACTAACACGGGCCGCTGCATCCTCGGCGTTGAGCGTATTTCAAAATATACAGTTTGACTAACCGGGAACGGCCCCTGTAATCCTGTTATGACACCGTTTAGCCCCTATTGGACAACGCTTCCGAATCATACATGAGGTTGTACCTGAGGGGGTAGAGGTGGTTTCCAAAGGAGGGGGAGGCGCTCCTCCCTCTCCTTT
>CACZSA010000345.1 GCA_902783705.1 uncultured Ruminococcus sp. | reverse complement strand
TTTCGGTGTTCTCATTCATGGCTGCTAATACCTCCTGTATTAAACTGAACGGCGTCGACGCACCGGCAGTTATTGACAAATTTGAGACGGGGGGACATGCGCGCCGGATACGATCCACGACGTCCGCGGCCTCCTTCGGGTCCGTGAGAAAGACCGTGTTGGGGCAGAGGGACCGGGAGATCTCATACAGCTTGGTGGAATTGGAGCTGTCCGGGGAGCCGATCACGATCATCATGTCGGATGCGGCGGCGAGCCGGGCGGCTTCTTCCTGACGCAGTTCGGTCACGTTACATATTGTATCAAAAATCTTGGCGTTTGTATAGACCCTTTTAATAAAATTTATACTTTTTTTCCATTCTGTCAATTTTTGCGTCGTCTGCGCCGCGACGGAGATGCGCTTTTCACAAAAATCGGCGGAATTCTCATGATTTACAAGGGTTTCGAGGGCTTCGGCATCGCGGAAAACGGCGCATTTTCCGCTCGCGCAACTGAGGATCCCCTCGACCTCGGGGTGCTTTTCGTTCCCGAGGAGGAGAAAGACGGAATCCTCCCCGGAATTGTCCCGGGCGATCTCGCGGACCTTCTTGACGTAGGGGCAGGTCCCGTCGAGGAGGCGGAAGGCGGGGTTGCGTTCCGCGCAGGCTCCGAGCCTCTCGACGATCGGCGCCAGCTCCCCGTGCGCGCGGATGACGACGGTGATGGCCTCGCCCGCGTCCGCCCGCCGGATCACGTCGTCGACGTCGTCCCGGGTGATCTCCCCGACGCCGCGGCTCCGGATGTGGTCGATGTAGTAGTCGTTGTGGATGATCCGCCCGAGGGTGCAGATCTGACGATGTTCGCCCGGATTCTCCTCCGCGCGGTGGATCTCGGCCTCGAGGGCTCCGGTGGCGCGCTTCACGCCGAAGCAGAAGCCCGCGTGCTCGGCGACGGTGATCTTCATGTCGTTCCCTCCCCGCCGTCCTCCGCGAGGTCGCAGATCGCGTCGAAGATGACGCGCGAGGCGTTTTTGTATCCGGTGAGCGCGCCGCCCTCCCAGTCGAAGGCCTCGTAGGGGATCGGCTTTCCGATGACGACGGTGTTGCGGCGGAACATGCGGGTCCGGCGGCCCTTGTTCCGGATGCAGACGGGCACGACGGCGGCGCGGGTGCGGCTGACGATCATGCCGACGCCGGACTTGATGGGCGTGGTGCGCGGATCAACGCCGGGGAAGCGGTGGCCCTGCGGGAAGATGCCGACGAGCTCGCCCTCCTCGACGAAGGAGATCGTGCGCCGAATGCTCGTGATATCCGAGCCGCCCCGGTCGACGGGATACGCGCCGAGGGCCTTGATGAGCGGCGCGAGCGGCGTATGGAAGAGCTCCTTCTTCGCCATATACCGCACCTGACGGCCTCCCGCGGCGGCGGAGAGGACGATCGGATCGGAAAAGGAGGTGTGGTTGGCGGCGACGACGGCTCCCCCGGCGGGAAGGTTCTCCGCGCCCACGACCTCGATGCGGTAGATCCGCCGCACGAAGGAGGAAAAGATTTTATAAATTCGGTCGTAGAAAGACATAATGCTCCATGAAAGGTGAACCGCGGACAGCTCCGCCGCTCACGCCCCGTGACTCTCTCCCAGATTCGTTCTTTCGCAGATGATCGCCGCGACCCGATCCGCGCACTCGTCGACGGTATAGGCGTCGCTCTCGAAGAGGACGGCGTCCTCGGCGGGGCGGAGGGGGGCGATTTCGCGTTCGCTGTCCTGCTTGTCGCGGGCTTCGATGGCGGCGAGGATCTCCTCGTACGAGACGTCCTCTCCCTTGGCACGCTGCTCCTTATACCGTCTCTCGGCCCGGGTAGAGGCCGCGGCGGTATAGAAGATCTTGACGTCGGCGTCGGGCATGATGACGGTGCCGATGTCGCGTCCGTCCATAATGACGCCGCCCCGCTCGACGAGGTTCCGCTGTTCATCGAGGAGGAACGCGCGGACGGAGGGGATCTTCGACACGGCGGAGGCATACCGGGAGGCGTCCTCGGTGCGGATGCGGTCCCCGACCTCTTCCCCGCCGAGCGCGAGGATCTGGCGTCCGTCCTCGAAGGTGAGGGAGATCTTCACGTTCGGGAGAGCGGCTTCGACGGCGTCCGCATCATCGGGATCGATGCCGTTTTCGAGCATATAGAGGCCGACGGTGCGGTAGAGGGCGCCGGTATCGACGTAGATAAGGCCGAGGCGTGCGGCGACGAGCTTGGCGACGGTGCTTTTGCCCGCGCCGGACGGGCCGTCGACGGCGACGTTGGGGAGTCTGGAGGGGGTGATCATTTTTCTTACTGAGTCCCTTCTTTTATATTTCACCAATATTCTTTGACGGGGTCTCCTTTGTGCAGGAGAGGCGGAGTTGTCTGATTTATTCCGTCTGCGCGCTGGCGCTTGCGGATTTGGAATCGACCAAGTCGATCGTTTTTTGTCCTCGCGGACGGCGCACAAGAGGACCGGCCGCGGCCCTCTTGTGAATCACCCCGGCCAAAGGAGAGGAGGAGGGCACTCCTCCTCTCCTCTGGACTCCACTCTACCACCGCAGCGTGCGTACCTTGGCGATTCGATACCTTTGCTCAATTTCGCTTGGTCCAACGGCGGATGGAACAAGTTCCATCTCGCCTATCGTATGTTGATTTACAGGGGGCGTACCCGGATGAGCGGCACTTAATTCATAGTGGCTCGCTCGCGCCATTTTGGAAAGCTGACCGTGTCAGCCTTTTTGACTTCGTCAAGATGAAGGTGCTGTGGGTATGTGTTCGATCTATCCCGTACATTTACGCTGTGCACCTTCATTGAGTAAAGCTCTGACACGGACCGCTGTATCTTCGGCGTTGAGCGTATTTCAATACTTTCAAGCTGACTATCTTGGAACGGCCCCTGTAATCCTTGTATGATACCGCTTATCCCTCATTGAACAACGCTTCCGAATCATACATGAGGTTGTACCTGAGGGGGTAGAGGTGGTTTCCAAAGGAGGGGGAGGCGCTCCTCCCTCTCCTTT
>CACZSA010000344.1 GCA_902783705.1 uncultured Ruminococcus sp. | reverse complement strand
TCCAGCCGGTTTCGGCAAGCTGAAACCGCGGCGAGGAATCCTTTCCTCGTCCTCTGGGGCCTGGAGATTCCTAAGAGGACCCGGCCCGAGGGTCCTCTTAGGTCCCTGTCCGCCGCGCGAACAAGTTCGCGAGGACAAAAAAGCGTCGGATCTGCAAGATCCAAAATCCGCAAGCGTAAACGCGCAGTCCGTACGAACGCACCGCCCGGCGCGTGTCACGGGGAAAAGACACGCGCTGCCTTCCCCAAATTTTTCATGAATTCTTCACGCAATCACAACGCAACTCCTCCCCATCTGTGGTATAATAAAAGAATCCAGAATAACGCTATCCAATCCGGAGGTTTACGCTTTGATCGAAGTAAAAAATCTCGTCAAACGCTATGGCGACTTCGAGGCCGTCCGCGGCGTCAGCTTCACCGTTGAACGCGGCATGATCTACGGCTTCCTCGGTCCCAACGGCGCGGGAAAATCCACCACCATGAACATCATCACGGGATGTCTCGCCGCCACCGAGGGCGAGGTCACCGTCAACGGCTGCGATATCTACGAGGACCCCGTAGGCGCCAAATCCGCCGTCGGCTATCTCCCAGAACAGCCCCCGCTCTACCCCGATATGACCCCGAACGAATACCTCGCCTTTGTCGGGGAGGCGCGCGGGCTCCGCGGGGACAAGCTCTGGGACGCCGTCGACCGCGCCGTTGCGAGAACCGGAATCGGCGAATACGCGGACCGGCTCATCAAGAATCTCTCGAAGGGCTACCGCCAGCGCGTCGGCATCGCACAGGCCATCCTCGCCGATCCCGAGATCGTCATCCTCGACGAACCCACGGTCGGCCTCGACCCGCGCCAGATCATCGAGATCCGCGACCTCATCCGCGAGCTCGGACGCGACCACACCGTCATCCTCTCCTCGCACATCCTCACGGAGATCTCCGCCGTCTGCGACTATGTCATCATCATCGCCCACGGAAAGATCGTCGCCTCCGACACGCTCGAAAACCTCACAAAGCAGTACGAGGGCAAGAACTACATCGACCTCACCGTCCGCGGAGACGAGACCTCCGTGCGCCGCGCCATCGAATCGATCCCCGGCGTCGCAGAGGTGACCGTCGATCCCAAACCCCTCGGTCAGCTCCACGTGCGCATCGCCGCCGACTCCTCGACCGATATCCGCGAGACCGTCTTCTTCCGCTTCGCCGACGCGAAAATGCCCATCCTCTCGATGGAATACGAGGAGGTCACCCTCGAAAAGGTCTTCCTCGAGCTGACCGGAGAAGCCCCCGCGCACGTCTCCGAGGCCGTGACCGCACCGCCTGCCGAAGCGCCGGATCAGCCGGAGGAAAGCCCCGTCCCCGCCGCGGAACCCGATGCAGCACCCGCGCCCGAGGAAGAGCCGGAGCCGGAGGACGCGCCGAAGCCGAAGAAATCCGGCAAATCCGACAATGACGATTACACGCCCCTCTTCGGCGGCTGAGGAAGGAAGGAGGATCACCCATGTCCGCAGTCTATAAGAAAGAACTCCGCACCTATCTGAACGGGATGACCGGCGCGGTCGTCGTCGCGTTCCTGCTTCTGATGGTCGGCATCTATACCATCGTCTACAATCTCCGGGGCCGCTACCCCAATTTCGAGATGACCGTCGCCTCCGCGGCGTTCCTGTATGTCCTCGCCGTCCCGGTGCTCACCATGCGCTCCGTCGCCGAGGAAAAGCACGCGAAGACCGATCAGCTCCTCTATTCCCTCCCGATGTCCATGACGCAGATCGTCCTCGCGAAGTATTTCGCCATGGTGACGGTCCTCGCCGTTCCGTGCGGCATCCTCTGCTTCTATCCGCTCATCCTCGGCTCCTTCGGGACCGTGCGCTACGCGACCGCCTATTCGATGCTCCTCGCCTTCTTCCTGCTCGGCGCGGCACTCATCGCGATCGGCCTCTTCCTCTCCTCGCTCACGGAGAGCCAGGTCATCGCCGCAGTCCTGACCCTCGCCGTCCTGCTTCTGCTGAACTTCATGTCCGGGATCGCCACCCTCGTGCCCGACACGGCGGCGGCTTCCCTCGCGGGCTTCCTCGTCCTCGCGCTCCTCGTCGGCGTCATCGTGCGGATCATGACGAAGAACACGACCGCCGCCGTCTCCGTTTTCGTGGTGCTCGCGGCGGGCCTCGTCCTCGTCTATGCCGTCGATTCGTCCCTCTATGCGAACGCCTTCCCGCGGCTTCTCGCGGCGGCTGCGCTGTTTGAGCGGCTGAATCCGTTCCAGCAGGGGCTCTTCGACGTCACCGCGCTCGTCTGCTACCTCTCCACCGCTGCGCTGTTCGTCTATCTGACGGTGCAGTCGATGGAAAAGAAACGCTGGAACTAAGGAGGCACGACATGAACAACGAAACGAAAGCACCCAAGAGAGCCGTCAACAAGAAAATCCTGAAAATCGGCTCCGTCAGCGTCACCACGACCGCCGTGGTCATCGCGATCTTCATCGTCGTCAACCTTCTCGTCGGCGAGCTTCCCTCCACCGCGACGAAATTCGACCTCTCCGCCCGCGAGCTCTTCACGATCTCCGAGGAGACCGAGACCGTGCTCGCCCGCGTGAACGAGGACGTGCATTTCTACCTGCTCACCCAGCGCGGGAACGAGAACCCGACGATCCGCGAAATGCTCGAACGCTACCACGCGCTCAATCCCCGCGTCACCTGGTCGACCGTCGATCCCGTGACCAATCCCGCCTTCATCGAAAAATACACGACGGAGACCCTCTCCGACAACTCGGTCATCGCCGAGAGCGCGAAGCGGTCCTATGTCGTCGATTACTACGAGATCTTCCAGACCGAATACACCGAAGAAGATTACTATAATTATTATTACTACGGCCAGGTCCCGCAGGGTACCCCGTACTACTACGGCGAGCTCCAGTTCACCACCGCCGTGGACTACGTCACCCGCGACGATCTCCCGGTCCTCGGCGTCCTCGAAGGGCACGGGGAGACCGCGCTCAGCGAGAACTACGCCTCCCTGATCGGCGACGAGAACGTCGAGATCCGCACGCTCACCCTGCTCAACACCGACGCGGTCCCGGCGGACGTCTCCTCGATCCTTTTGAACGTACCGACGTCGGACATCAGCGCGCAGGAGGAGGAGATGCTCGCGTCCTACCTCGACGCCGGCGGATCCGTGATTCTCGTGACCGGAGCCGTCCACTGGTCGGAGGCCGCGATGCCGAACCTCGCCGCGCTCGCCGCGAAGATGGGCATGGAATCGGTCGACGGCCTCGTCGTGGAGACGGACCGCAACCGCTATATGATGGTCCCGCACTATCTCCTCCCCGCCCTCGGCTCGACCGACGCAGAGCCCCTCTCCCTCCTCGCGAATCCGAACGTCTACGTCCTCGCGAACGCGGCGCACGGGATCGTCTCGAACGGGCAGGCGTCCGTGCGTCCCCTGCTCTCCTCGACCGCCGGGGCCTTCGTGAAGACCGATCTCACGACGAATGACTTCGCCAAGACCGACGCCGACATCGAAGGACTCGTCTACGTCGGCGCGGCATCCCAGACCGAGGCGGGCGGACAGTTCGTATGGTTCTCCACGCCCGGCATCACCGACGACGCGGCGAACTCCTACGTCTCGGGCGGCAACAGCGCGGTCTTCCTCTCCGTCATCGACTGGATGAACGGGAACAAAACCAATTTCGCGATCCTCGGCAAGCTCATGCAGGTCGAAGCCCTGACGCTCACCGAGGCCGATTCCGCCGTATGGTCCGCCGTCGTCGCGATCGTCATCCCGGTCGCCGTGCTGGCTGTCGGCTTTGTGATCTGGTTCCGCAGACGGAGGAAATGATGAAGACCCGGAAGAAAAACCCCCTGATCCCCCTCCTCGCGCTCGTCCTCATCCTCGCCGCGCTCCTTGTCGTCTACAAGGTCCTCGCGGCGGCGAACGAACGCAAAGCGGCGGCGGAGGCCCTCGCGGCGCAGGAAGACAATACCGCCGTCACCGTCGCGGACTTCGACCTTGCCGCCATGACCGCGCTCGAATACCGCGCCCGGGACGGCGAGCCCCTGCGCTTCACCGTCGTGAACGGCGCGTGGCGCTATGAGGCCGATCCCGCCTTCCCGCTGAACGCCTCGATGATCGCGCAGATGGCGTCGTCCGTCGCCTCGATCACCGCTTCCCGGACCGTCGACGAAGGCGCGCCCGCGGACTACGGCCTCGACGACCCGGCCTGCACCGTCACCGTCGAATACGGTACGGAACGTCACATCTACAAGACCGGCGACTACAACAGCTTCTCCGGCTCCTATTACCTCATGGCGGACGGCATGATCTGCCTCGTCTCCCAGAACCTCGCCTCGACGTTCTCGCGCTCCCTCGACGATCTCCTCGTCCGCGACACGATCCCCTCGACCGAATGGGCGTCGCGGGAATACGTGAACGGCGTGACCGTGCGGGACGGCGATACCGAACGCACCGTCACCGACGCCGACGAGATCGAAGAGCTCCTCACCGCGCTCGGGCGGGTCTCTCTCTACACCTGCACCGACTACGCGGCGGATGACGGCGAGCGGGCGGCATGCGGCCTCGACGGATCGCGCTCGGTGACCGTGAGCTACCGCAAGGCCGTCTCCACGCAGGACAGCGAGGGCAACACGACGGCGACGAACTACCTCGACACCTCCTATACGCTCCTCTTCGGCGAGGAGGTCGACGCAGGCGTCTATTGCTCCCCGCTCTCCTCGACAATGATCTACACGGTCTCCACGGACACCGCCGCCTCCCTCCTGTCCCACGCGGCAGAGACGGATTCCGCGCCGTAACCCCTTGACAAGCGGCGGGCGGAGGTTTATAATGGACGCGGAAAGCACCGCCACCCTGTGAATCACCGAAAGGACACCGATATGGAAAAAGTCATTCTCTTTGACGGAACGTCCACGGACGCATGGAAGAACCGGGACGGCTCCCCGATCAACTGGACCGTGGAGGACGGCGTCATGACCGTCGGACACGGCGACATCATCTCGAAGGAAACCTACGGCGACGCGCATATCCACGTCGAATGGCGCGAGCCGGACATGCCGTGGGAAAGCGGTCAGGGCAAGGGCAACAGCGGCGTGTACGTTCACGGCTGCTACGAGATCCAGGTCCTCGACTCCTACGGCGTGGAGACGCCGGATTTTTCCGACTGCGGCGCGGTCTACTCGATGCACGCGCCCCTCACGAACGCCTGTAAGCCAGCGCTCGAATGGCAGACCTACGACATCTACTTCCGCGCGCCGCGCTTTGAGGGCGGGGAGATCGTGAAGAACGGCTTCCTCACCGTGCTCCAGAACGGCATTGTCATCCACAACAACGTCGAGCTGCCGCGCAACACCCCGGGCGGCGTGACGGATTACCGCGTGGCGGAGGGTCCGCTTCTCCTGCAGGACCACGGCAACCCCGTCTCCTTCCGCAACGTCTGGTTCGAACGCCTCTGATTCATCCATAACGGGGAGGGATCCCGCCCGGACGCCTCCCCGCATCCTTCTGACACAGTATAACTACCGAAGCCGGACATCCGGCACGGACAGGCTGCGTTTTCCCCGGCCTGTCCTTTTTTCGGGCCGGAATCCATTTCATCCCCGGAGGAACCTCCCATGAACAGAAATCCCACCGTCGAAAAGAAGAAAATCGGACGCATGAACGAGGCCGCCTGGGTCATCGGGATCGTCGTCTGCGCGCTCGGCGTCGCGCTCTGCACCAAGGCGGACTTCGGCCTCTCGATGATCGCCGCGCCGCCCTTCATCTTCCACTACGCCCTCCGCGGCGCCTTCCCGTGGTTCACGCAGGGGACGGCGGAATACGTCTGGCAGGGCGTGCTGCTGATCCTCATGTGCGCGGCGGTCCGACGGTTCCGCTGGCGGTATCTTCTCTCCTTCGGGACGGCGGTGATTGCGGGGCTGTGCATCGACGGGTGGCTCCTCCTCCTCGGCGGGAACGCGCCGTATGAATCGATGATCGTCCGGATCGTCGCCTTCGCGGCCGGGGAACTTCTCACGGGGCTCGCGATCGCGTTCGTCTTCCGCACCACCCTGCCGATCCAGATCTACGAGCTCCTCGTGCGGGAGATCGCGGACCGGTACCGTCTCGACGTCAACCGCGTCAAGCTCGTCAACGACATCGCGATGCTCGTGCTCTCGGCGGCTCTGTCGTTCCTGCTCACGCGCGGCTTCAACGGTTTCGGCGCCGGCACGATCCTCATCACGCTCGTCAACGCGCCGATCATCGCGCTCTTCGGACGCCTCATCGACCGCTTCTTCACGTTCGAGCCGCGCTTCCCGAAGCTCTCGGCCTTCCTCCGGCAGTAAAGCGGAGGGGCAAAAAATCGTCCCGAAAATCCCGAATTTTTTTGAAAAAAGGGTTGACAAAGGCGGGCGCGTGTGGTATAATTTTATCTGTCAGCGCGGGAGGCACTCAAAAAGCTCCGGCAAAGACGTTTGGCCCGGTAGTTCAGTTGGTTAGAACGCTAGCCTGTCACGCTAGAGGTCACGAGTTCGAGTCTCGTCCGGGTCGTGCCTT
>CACZSA010000343.1 GCA_902783705.1 uncultured Ruminococcus sp. | reverse complement strand
TCCTTCGGCTCCGGGGTGAATCTGGAAAGCGAGGATCCCGCGTACATCGAGCGGGTGCGGAGCGATTACGACTACGTCCACAGCCGCTGCCTGACGATCGGCGGATACACGCTCGCCATCATCCGCGACTACCGCCCGATGAACCATGACTGTGCGACGAACGGCGACCACAGCCAGATCTCCCGCTGTCTCTCGACAAAGTGGTCCGCCGGGTACTGGAACCGGGTCTGCTCCTTCCTCGAGAAGACGGGCTCGGACTTCATCGAAATCGACGGCCCGTATCACTTCTACACCTGCACCGGGAACCGCCCCGGACAGACCGAGCATCTGCACAAGGGCCTCTCCGACAGCCGCTATCAGCAGTGGCTGAAATCGACGGTGGAGATCTACATCCGCATGCGGCAGCTCGGGATCTACATCAACACGCCCGACTGGTTCTATCTCTCCGGCACGAACAAATGCGCCGTGGGCTACGAGGAGATCGGCTTCAGCCAGCCGCGCCGGACCCAACTTCTGTTGAACCGGATCTACAACTACATGGGGACCTACCACAAGATCCCGTCGATGGGATGGGGCTTCCTCCCCGTCGAGGAATACCACGGCGGCGGGAGCGAGGCGAAATTCGAACCGCTGACGGAGAACCTTGCGGAATACGACTGGGCGCTTGCCGAGGCCGCGGCGTCCGGCGTCTGGCCCTGCGTGCGCGGGAAACGGCTTTATGACACCGAAGCGTGCCGCGCTGTCGTGAAATACTGGACCTCGGTCATCAGAAAGCACAAGAAGCTGCTCAATTCCAACACCGTCCACGCCTATCCCCCGACGGCGACGGACGATCTCTCCGTTGCGGCGGACATGGACGTGATCCTACAGGAGAATCACGACACGCCGGACAAGCTCTTTTTGATGGTCTGCAACCAGACGGGAGAGGAGCGGACGAAGACCTTCCTGCTCCCGGCGTTCTATACCGGGCTGACGGGCCTCGAACGTCCGCATACCGCGCCGAAATCCGGCAGCTTCGACGACGTCGTGATCCCGGGCTTCGGTTCCTGGCCTCCGGTCTATCCGAAGAACATGGAAAACCGTCTCGAGGAGGCGCAGCCCGCCGGGGACAGCGGGGTCCGCATGGCGCTCTACGAGCACGACCTGCCCGGGCGTCGCACGGAAGCCGCGATCGACAAAAACGGGAATCTGATCCTGACCGTCACCCTGCCGCCGATGAGCTACACCTATTACGTCGGCTATGCCGAGGGCGACGGGCCGGTCGATCCGATCCCGGTGCCCGCGGGCAAGCCGTTCGGGCTGACGGTTCAGAAGAGTACGCTGAACGACGCGCGGCTCGTCGCTGTGCAGAAGGTCAACTTCGACGCGATGCGCGGGGCGGATTCGGTGCCCGCGATCCTCGAGGCGCTCGGGCTGCCCGGGGACTCCGGCAAATTCAACGGGAACGCCGTTCTTCTGCGCCGGGAGACCTATGAGCGGATCCACGACATCCTTCGAGAGCTTCGCCCGGACGACGCGGCAAGCCTGATGTTCGCGCTCGCCCACACCGGGATCCACACGACCTCCCGCTCCGACGTGCCCGAGGACGAGGTCTGGCTCCTCGAGGGATGGGAGAAATAAGCGCGGCATGAAGACCGGACAGAGAACGGACAAGAGAGGAGCGAAATCATGACTTTTGAAATCGACATCGGGAGACGCGCGAAGCTCTCCCCCTACGTCTTCGGACACAATCTCGAGCATACCCGTTCGGCGGTCGGCGGGGCGGGCGGTCTCTCCGCGCAGATGCTCCGCAACCGGAAATTCGCCGGAAAGCCGGGGAAGAACAGCGGCGTCGCGGCGGAATGGCGGGGGATCGGAGACCGCGCCTTCTTCCAGAACGGCGGACGCGCGTGCTATACCCGCCACATCGGATGCGCGCGGATGGGACGCCGGAACGAGCTTCAGTCCCAGAGCGTCCAGAACGCGCATGGCGGGCTCTGCGGACTCGCCCAGGACGGCCTGTGCATCCGCGCGGGCACAAGGTATGAGATCCGCGCCGTCACGCGCTGCTCCGTGCCCGTCACGCTCGCGGCGGAGCTGACCGACCGGCGGGGGAATGTCGTCTACGCCCGGGAGGAGTTTGTCCTTGCCCCCGGGGACTGGGAGACGCACGAATGCCTCCTTGCGCCGTTCACGGACGACGGGGAGGCGGCGGTGCGCTTTGTCTTCGATGAACGGGCAGAGGTGATCTTCGGCGCGCTCTCGATGATGCCGGAAGGCCACTTCCGCGGGATGCGCGCGGACGCGGTGCGGTGCCTCTCGGAGATCGGGCCGACGATCCTGCGGTGGCCGGGCGGCAATTTTGCCGGGGAATACCGCTGGAAGGACGGGCTTCTCCCCTCGGACATGCGCGGACCGCTCGAAGCGGCGACGGAGATCGAGACCCAGCCCCATTCGAACGGGTACGACTACCACGAGATCTCGACCGACGATTTCGTCGCGCTCTGCCGGGAGGTCGGCGCGGAGCCGTTTCTGACGATCAATCTGGCGTGGAACGATCCGCAGGAGAGCGCGGAGTGGGTCGAATACTGCAACGGCTCGATCGACACGGAATACGGCCGGCGGCGCGCGGAGAACGGGCATCCCGAGCCCTACGGCGTGCATTTCTGGTCCCTCGGCAACGAGATGGGCTACGGACACATGGAAGGGCCGATGGGACCGGAGGAATACGCCTCCCTCGCCCGCCTTCACATCGACGCCATGCGGCAGGCGGATCCCTCGATCAGGCTCTTCTCCTCGGGTCCCTATCCGAACGACGAATGGGCGGAGAAATCGGCGGCCCGGCTTGCGGAGGACGTGCAGTATATCTCCCTGCATCACTACGCGGGCGCCGCGATGGACTACACGACGCCCGGGAAAATTGCCGAAACGTACCGCAGCATCGTGGGTTCCGCAGACGGCGCCGAGCAGCTGGCGAAGAGGATGCGCGCCTCGCTCGACCGGGCGGCAGAGGGACTGCACATTTCCTTCGACGAGTGGAACTTCTGGTACGCGTGGTACCGTCCGTCGTGCGTCGGCGAGGGGATCTTCGCGGCGAAGATGCTCCACATGCTCCTTAAAGAATCCGTCGAGCTCGATATGCCGGTCTGCTGCTACTTCCAGCCCGTCGGGGAGGGCGCGATCCTCATCGACGACGACGGCGCGCGGCTGACGGCGAACGGGCAGATGTTCGCGATGATGCGGGCGCACGGCGGCGGTGAGCTCTGCGCGATCCGGGGTGCGGACGAATACTCCGCCGCGGCGACGGTGAAGGACGGGATCCTGACGCTCACGCTCGTCAACGACCGCTATGACGAGGAGCGGGAATTCCGCTTCAACCTCCCCGGAGCGGATGTCTGCGGCGAGCTCTGGACCTCGGAGGAGGTCACGCCCTACACCGATTTCACCCGCATGCCCCTTGCGGTCTCCGTTGAGGGCGGCGAGGCGTCTCTCGTCCTGCCCCCGCACAGCGCGGCGAAAGTCACGGCAAAGCGGATCTGAGAAGAGCAAATAGGCCGCCCGGAGCGATAAACCCCGGACGGCTGTTGCTTTGCGATACGGCATGCGTCTCCCGCGCGGATAAAGGCAAAACCTGCTTATTTTCCGCCTTGCATGCGGGAGAGGACATTTTCGCGGGGCCGGGGCCGCATTTCGCGATTGCATTTTCCCGCGCGATTTGTTATAATAATGCGTGAAAACAATCCGAGTCCTGCATACCGGAGGGATCATTATGCGCATCCGAAGCTATATCGCCAATCCGAAGATGACCGGGGAAAACCGTCTCCCCGCGCGCTCGCTCCTCATTCCCGCGCAGAAGCCGGGCGTCACCCACAAGAATTTCACGGAATCCGACCGCATCGCGCTTCTGAACGGGACGTGGCGCTTTTCCTACCGGGAGGCGGACACGGACGAGGCGTTTTACCTCCCCGAATACGACGACCGGAGCTGGGACGATCTGCCCGTGCCGTCGATGTGGCAGTTTCACGGCTACGGCACCTGCTTCTATCCGAACGTCCGCTACTGCTTCCCCTTCGATCCGCCGTACATTCACGGACCGAACCCGGTCGGACTCTACCGCCGCGCGTTTCAGGCGGGAAGACGGACGGGCGGGTGATCCTGCGCTTCGGCGGCGTCGACAACGCGTACTTCGTCTGGCTCAACGGCGAATACGTCGGCTTCTCGAAGGGCAGCCGCATCGCCGCGGAATTCGACGTGACCGATAAGATGCGGGCGGGCGAGAACCTCCTCGCGGTCAAGGTCTACACCTACAGCGACGCGTCGTATCTCGAAAATCAGGATATGCTCATGGCAAGCGGGATCTTCCGCGACGTGATGCTCATCCGGACCGGGAAGAATGCTCTCTGGGACTACACGCTCCTGCCCGGGGAGGACGGCTTCCGGATCCGGTACAGCTGCACGGCGGACGGCGGACCTGCCTCCCTGCGCTTCTCGCTCGCCGACATGGAGGGGCATCCGGTGTCGCGTGCGGAGGCTGTGCTGACGGCGTCCGGGAAGGTATTCCTGCCGATCGAAAAGGCGGTGACGTGGAACGCCGAGCGTCCGTATCTCTACACGCTCACCGTCGAGATCGTCGAGGACGGTGCGGTCACCGAGGTCCACACCAAGCGGGCGGGCATCGCGAAGTCCGAAATCCGGGGACATCACCTCCTCTTAAACGGTCAGCCGATCACGCTCAAGGGCGTCAACCGTCACGAGAACAACGCGAAGGCGGGGCGGGCGATCACGGCGGAGCAGATCGAGCGGGAACTCAAGGACATCAAGGCGACCGGGCTGAACGCGATCCGGTGCTCGCACTACACCAATCAGCCCGTGTTCTATGAGCTGGCGTCCGAGCTCGGCATCTACGTGATGGACGAGGCGGACGCGGAGACGCACGGCGCGGAGACGACCGGGGATCAGGGGGCCCTGAACAAGGATCCCGCATGGTTCGACGCGTTCTTCGACCGTTTCTCCCGGATGGTCGCGCTCGACAAGAACGAGACCTGCATCAACATCTGGTCGACCGGAAACGAATGCGGCGCCGGGACGAACCACAC
The DNA here is from genome assembly GCA_902783705.1 of uncultured Ruminococcus sp. GTDB lineage: Bacteria > Bacillota > Clostridia > Oscillospirales > CAG-272 > UMGS1696. Next base: position 8,950 of record CACZSA010000343.1, on the reverse strand, counting down.
GAAGTGCGTCGAATGGCTGATGAAGCAGGACACGGCAAAGCCCGTCAACACCGCCTCTCCCATGCCGGAGGGAGCGACCGAGGTCTTCTCCTACACGGGCTACATGCCGATGAGCACGCTGCGGAACTATCCCGCTGACGCCGCGCATCCGCTCCTCATGGTTGAGTACGCGCACGCGATGGGGAACAGCCCCGGTGGGCTCGAGGATATCTGGAACTGGGTCTACGAGAACGAGCAGTGCTGCGGCGGCTATGTGTGGGAATTCAAGAGCCACGGCTTCTATACGGAGGGGAAGGACGGGCGGCCCCGCTATCTCTACGGCGGCGACTTCCCGGACGTCTATCACTGGTCGAACTTCTCCCTCGACGGCTACCACACGAGCGACGGGACGCCGAAACCGACGTGGGACGAGCTGCGGGAGGTCTCCGCGCCCGTGCATGTCCGCTGGAGCGAGGGAGGAGCGGAGGTGAAGAACACCTACGATTTCACCCCGCTCGACGGCTTTGTGCTCCGCTGGTCGGTCCGGGCGGACGGGGCGGTCGTGAAGAGCGGCGAATACGCCCTCGACGGGATCGGACCGCGTGAATGGAAATCCTTTGCCCTGCCGATCTCCGGGAAAGACATCGAAGGGCTGTGCGGCATCGTCACCGCCGACTGCGAATTCTATCGTGACGGCCGAAAGATCGCGCACAAGCAGAAGACCCTCGCCGATCATCTCGCCGAAGAGCCTTCGCCCGCTCCGTTCCGCCATACGGTCGAGACGTGGGACTGCGGCGCCCTGATCCGGGGAGAGGACTTCTCCGTCGAGATCCGGGACGGACTCCTCGCACATCTGGAGCGGGACGGGGCGGTGCTCTTCGACGAGCCGATGGGCCTCAACTGCTGGCGCGCGCCGACGGACAACGACGGGATCATCGGATTCGCGCCGCGGCTCGCCGGGATGTGGAAGGACCGGCTGATCGACACCATGGTCTTCGGCTGTTACGACGTGAATGTCGCAGACGGGGAGGAGGCGGTCACCGTGACGGCAGAGGGGAAATACCTCCCGTTCTGCCACGACTGGGGATTCGACACGATACTGACCTACCGCATCACGGCGGGCGGGGAGATCGGGGTCTCCGTGAAGCTCACGCCCTGCGGGAAGGACGTTCAGCCCGAAGTCCTGCCGCGCGTCGGCGTCGTCTTTACGCTGCCCGGGGATTATGATCGGTGCGCGTGGCTCGGGCGCGGCCCCGGCGACAGCTATCCGGACCGGCACGCGAACGCCCCGATCGGTCTCTGGGAGGACCGGGTGGAGCGGATGAATTTCCTCTACGACGTGCCGCAGGAGACGGGCAATCACGAGGACTGCCGCCGCGTCACGGTGTCCGGGGACGGACGCGCCCTGACGGTGACTGGAAAATTCTCGTTCTCTTTCCACGATTTCACACTCGAGAACCTGACGAACGCCCGGCACGCCGACGAGCTCGAGAAGAGCCGGGAACGCTATCTCTACATCGATCACCGCCACCGCGGCCTCGGCTCGAATTCCTGCGGACCTCAGCCCGAGGCGGAATACGAGCTGCCGATGGGCGCGTTCGAATGGGATTTCCGCATTTCGCGGTGAAGGATAATAAAAAATGAATCAGACTGCGAGGAGGGGTTGGCATGAGGCATAAACGGTTTCTTTGGATCTGCGCGGCATTTTGTCTGCTGACGATCTTCTGCGCCTGCCGGAGGACGGGATCGATCGAGGTCACCCCGCAGGATCCGGTCCCGCAGCCCGCGCAGGCGGAGACGCACGAGCCGGAGCCGGAGGACAAAGGTCCGGACTGCACGCTGGTCCGCGGGGACGAATCGTCGAAGGCCGTGACGGACGCCGCCGTCGCTCTGCGTAAGGAGCTTGAGGCGATGGGGCTGACGGTCGATCTCAAGACCGACTGGGTCAAGCGCGGCGAGGAGATCAAGCGCTTTCCGCATGAGATCCTCGTCGGACGGACCAACCGTCCGGAATCGGAGGCGCTCTTCGCCCGGATGGACGGGGAGGCAGATCCGTACGATTACGTCGTCACGGTGGGCGGGCAGATGTGCGTGGCCTGCGAGGACGACGCGGCGATGGATGCGGTCACCCTCTTCGCCGGGGAATACGCGAAATGGCTTGCGGACGCGGACGGCTACGGCGAGCAGGAATTCTCCCGGCTCCACGAATTCGACCGCAGGCTCGTGATCGGCGGGGAATCCTATGTCCGGGTAAGCGTCTCGGCCGGGAACAATCCGACGGAGCGGTACGCGGCATCGGAACTGAAGAAATATCTCAAAGCGATGGGCTTCTACGAAGGGGAGGGGGCCGAGATCTCCCTCTCGATCGACAAGAGCTTGACGCCGGATTCCTATTCGATCGTCCCCGGAGAGGGAGGCGTGATCGCGATCACCGGCGGGAACGGGCGCGGCGTCATCTACGGGGCCTACGCCTTCCTCGAGCGATATGCCGGAGCGCGGTTCTTCATGCCGGGGCTCGAATCCCTCGGCGCGGGGGATATCCGGGTCGACGAGCCGTACACGCACGAGATGATCTTCGAGATGCGGCAGTCCGACTGGCAGTGCGGCAACGGAGACGTGGACTGGTGCGTGAAGAACTGCGTCAATCAGCGGGAGATCCCGTCGTCCAAGGGCGGAAACATCAAATACGGCGGCTTCGTGCACACGATCGCCTCGCTCGCGGGGACGCCGTCGAACACCCAGCCCTGCTTCTCCGATCCGGAGATCCTCGACACGGTGATCGCGAACGTCCGCGCCATGCTGGAGAGGGACCCGTCGATCACCATCGTCTCGGTCTCGCAGAACGACAACCAGAATTACTGCACCTGCGCCAAGTGCCGCAACATCGACGCGGAGGAGGGAAGCCACATGGGTTCGCTCCTGCGCTTTGTCAACGCCGTGGCGGAGGACATCGAGGACGACTACCCGGACGTTCTCATCGACACGCTCGCCTATCAGCACACGCGGCAGGCCCCGAAGATCACAAAGCCGCGCTACAACGTCTGCATCCGGCTCTGCTCGATCGAATGCTGCTTCAGTCATCCGCTGAACGACCCGGACTGTTCGGTCAACGCGGCGTTCAAGCACGACATCGAGGCGTGGAACGAGATCTGCGACCGGATCTATGTCTGGGACTATGTGACCTGCTTCTCCTACTACGTCGAGACCTTCCCGAACTTCGAGGTGCTCCGGGAGAACATGCGCTTCTTCGCGGAACACGGCGTGAAGGGCATGTATCCGGAGGGGAACTACAACTCCCCGCAGTCCGGCGAATTCGGCGAGCTGCGCTGCTATCTCCTCGCGAAGCTGATGGCGGATCCCCTGATGAGCGACGAGGAATATCACGCATACATGGACGAATTTCTCGCCGCCTACTACGGGGAGGGCTGGACATCCATACGGGAATACATCGACTGGTTCTGCGAATGCGCGGCAAAGAAGCACATGAATATCTGGAATCCCATGACCTCGGTCCTGACGGTGAAGCGCAGCGAGCGGAATGAGTTTCTCGACCGCTTCGACGCATGCTGGGACAAGGCGGAGGAGCTTGCGGGGGATCGGATCGAGGCCGTGAAGCGCTCGCGCCTGCAATGGGAGTGCGTGCGGCTGATGTTCTCCCCGGACGCCGCGAGAGCCCGCGCCTTCCTCGACGAGATCGAGCGGCAGAATATCTACTGGAACGAATGGAATCCCATGCCGAACAACCCGAACCTCTCCGCCTCCCCGACGGGATGGTGAGCGGGTGCGGCGAACGGAAAATGCAAGGAGACGAAAAGACATGGATAAACAGATAAACGCCCGCCGCTGCCTCGTGCTCGCCGGGGAGCGCTCCGATTTTACGGACGTGCTCGAATCCTGCGGGGCGGAGATCACCCGGATGACGGAGGAGGAGGCCCTCGGACGCGACCTCTCGTCCTACGACGCCTTCGTCGTGCTGGCGTACGGGAAGGTCCTCGATCCGCGGCTCCGCGCCGTGCTCGAAGAAGAGGCGGCGAAGGGGAAGCGGATCTTCACCGAAGCGCTCAACAGCTTCCTCGGGATCTATTCCGCCGGACCCGCCGACACCACGCGCCGCCGTCTGGTCGTCCTCCAGCCCGAGGATGAGGCGAAGCGGATCCCGAGCCTATCCACCGGGGATCTGCTCGACGACATGGGCAACGCGATGATGCAGCCGTGGTACGGGATCCCGGGACTCAAGCCGATCCTCGTCTACCGCGACCACGTGATCGCGCACAGGCATTATGACGCCTCCCCCGAGGAGATCCAGAAGGACAGCGGCCTCGGCCTCTGGACGGTGGGGGAGGATGTGATGATGTGCTCCTTCACCCTGCACAACTTCAACAAAGCCCGGTTCGCCCCCCGCGCGTCGTGGCAGGCGCTGATCGCGTGGATCGCCGAGTGGATCACCGGGGGGAAACCCGCGTTTATGCCCGAACCCGTCGTCCGGTACGGGACAGACGAGGATCTCACGGACGACGGCACGTTTGAGCGGTGCCGTGCGGACAGCATTGCGCGCGGGATGCGCTGGCTCCGCGGCTTCCTCGTCGACGGCGGCGCCGGCGGGATCCGGGAGGGCATGCGCCATTCGATCGATCCCGAGGGCAATCAGGCATCGGCGGACACGATCCGCACCGACTGCGTGGGCGAGTGCGCGGGCGCGTTCCGGATGGCTGCCCGGCTGACGGGGGACAAAGAGGCGGAGACGATCGCCGACCGGCTGGAGGATTTTGTCTTCGGACCGATGATGGTCCGCGGCGGCCCCTTCGACGGGATGCTCCGCTGGACGGACACCGCGTGGGAGGTCTGCTATCAGGACGACGCCGCGCGGGCGATGCTCCCCGTGCTCTATAAATGCCTCTTCATGGGGGATGACCGCCATTTCCCGGACGTCTGCCTCGCGCTCGATTTCCTCGTGCGGACCACGGCGAAGGACGGGTGCCGGGTCGCCCGGACCGATGCGCCGAACCTCACCGGGGACGGACTGCGGGCCCTCGCGGAGGCGGAGCACGGACTCCCCGCGGCGCACTACAACGCCTATTACCACGCCGCGCTTCTCCTGGCCTGGCGATACGGCGGGAATCCGGTCTATCTCGACACGGCGCGGCGGGGGCTTGAGACGATCATGGCCCTCTATCCGGAGACGAGGCGGGAGCAGAGCGAAACCGAGGAGATGTGCCGCCTGATCTTGCCGCTCGCCGCGCTGTATGACGCGACCGGGGAGGCGGCTCACCGCGAAATGCTCGAACGCGTGACGCGGGATCTCGTGTCCCACCGCCATCCGTCGGGCGGCTTCTGCGAGTGGGACACGGGCTACCGTGCGAGCTGCTCCCGCGAATCCCGCGGCGAGTGCTCGCTCCTGACGGAGAACGGCGATCCCGTTGCGGATCTTCTGTACTCGACGAACTGGCTGCCCGTCGGGTTTGCATACGCGTATCACGCGACGGGCGACGGGATGTACCGGGATCTCTGGCGCACGACGGCGGCGTTCTGCATGAAGGCGCAGCTGCGCTCCGACGATCCCAAGACGGACGGGAGCTGGTGCCGGGCGTTTGACATGGACATGGGCGAGGCATACGGATGCCCGCACGACGTGGGCTGGGCTGCGTGCTGCAGCGAATCGGGCTGGACGGACGCGGAGATCCTCATGGGACTGATGCTGCCCGCGCTGATGGAACAAAAAAGGGAAGGGGAAAATTCTCATGAAAACTAAACGGTTACGCGCGCTGATCTGCGCAGTCCTCGCGGCGATGATGACCCTCCCGGCGCTCTCCTGCGCAAAGGAGGAGGCTGAACCCGTCCCTGCCGGACAGGCGGAGATGCCCGCAGCGGAGGCGCAGAAGACGGACGATGAAGAGAATCCCGCCGAAGAGGCACAGGACGCCCCCGCCGATGCGGAAACGGAGCCGGAGACGGCGCGGGACACGGATCTGCATGATGAGCGGGTAACGCCGCCGGAAAGCGGGATGCTCGAGGTGGAGAAGAACATGTTCCTCGCGAAGGTCGGCGACTGCGGCTTCTCCGCGTTCCTCGCGGGCGGCGGCGCGTCATCGGATGCGGATGTGGTCGCGTTTCTGACGGCGCATCTCTCCGTGCCGGGGCTCGATTTTGCGCAGATCGGCGCGGGATGCAGCACGGTCACGGCACAGAGCGCGGACGGCGGACACGTTTTCGGTCGGAATTTCGACTGGAGCTCGGCGCAGGTGCTGATGCTCGAAGCCCATCCGTCGGACGGGTATGCCTCCTTCTCGACGGTCAACCTCGATTTCCTCCGCGAGAGCGCGCGCCTGCCCGACGAGGCGATCCCGATGGCGGCCTACTACGCGCCGCTCGACGGGATGAACGAGAAGGGCCTCGCCGTCTCGGTCAACATGATCAGCGACACGGCGCGGATCGCGCAGAGCACGGACAAGCCCGATCTGACGACGACCACCGCCCTGCGCCTGCTGCTGGACCGCGCCGCGACGGTCGACGAAGCGCTCGCCCTCCTCGAAAGCTATGACCTCCACGGCTCCTACGACATGATGATCCACTTTGCCGTCGCCGATCTGACCGGACGCGCGGTCGACGTGGAGTACGTCGGACAGGAGATGGTCGTGATTGAGACGCCGATCCTCACGAACTTCTACCTCGCCGAGGGGGAGAAGCATGGCATCGGCTCCGAGGAATCCCACCGCCGCTTCGACGCGCTCGAGGCGTTCATGGCGGAGCACGAGACGGCGGACATCTACGACGTGCGCGACGCCCTCATGACCGCGCGGGAATCCGCGTTCGATCCCGATCCGTCGGAGGGGACCGAATGGAGCGTGCTCTACGATCAGACGAATCTCACCGCTACCTGGTACCGCCGCGAAAAATTCGACGCCGGCTGGACGGTCGAGCTTGGAAAATAAGAAACAAAACGCCTCCGGACTCTTGATGCGGGTCCCGGAGGCGTTGTTGTCTGTGCGGTTTTCGTCGTCATAGGCCGAGCATTTCGCGGACGCGCTCGGCGATGCGCCGCGCCTGGATTTCGATGGCCTCGGCGCGGAAGTGATAGGTGTCGGACCAGTAGGTTTCCCGGTCGAGGGGATCCATCGCGGAGAAGAGGTCGATCACCGGAAGACCCTCTTCCCGGGCGAGGCGGAGGACGGTTTCGTTGAGGGAGGCCGAGATCTTCGTCAGCGCTGGATCCTTCAGCGGCGTGGAGAGCGTCAGGGCGACCTTCGCGTCCGGGAGCTTTGCCCGGATGAATGCGAGGGCAGAGGCATAGGCCGTGTCCCATTCCGCGCGGTCCGTCGTCAGGCTGTGCAGACCGTTGTTGAAGCAGACGGCGTCATAGGGTCTCGCGTCGAGGATGAAGTCGAGCTCGCGGAAGTAGTCCGGATCGGTCACGCACTTGGACGACGCCCAGAAGGAGACGTTCACCGTCCCCGCGAGCAGATTCCGCACCCGTCCGTTGTAGCCGTTGCAGATCGAATCTCCGATGAGGAGGACCCGGGGACGGCTTATGTCTGTCGCGTCAAACGCGTAGGTGATGCTCCATTCGATCCCCTCCCGCACTCTGGTGGTGGCGGCGGGGGCAAAATCCTGCCATTTCATCGATATTCTCCTTTTCAAGTCAGGCGTTCCGTCCCCGATTATAGCACACGCCCGGAGGCTTGTCAAGGAGCGCGCGCCGCCCGGTTTTCTTCTTCTCCCGCATCTTTCCCGATTTTGTCTTGACATCGCGGCGGGATTTTGCTATGATGGAGCTGAGAATAACTCCGAAATAACTCCGAAAGGAAGCGCGGCGCATGAGACAGAAGACCTTCTGCAATCCGGTTAACATCAACTATCAGTATCAGCACTATTTCAACGGACGGGAATCCGCGGACCCCGCCGTCGTGATCTTTGGCGGGGAGTATTTCCTCTTCGCGTCCCACGGAAGCGGCTACTGGGTCTCCCCCGACCTTGTGAACTGGGAATTCATCGAGGTGGATCTCGAACGGCAGCCGCAGTTCCGCCTCTTCGCCCCGGCGACGATGGTGTACGGCGGCCGCCTCTACCTCGCGCACTCCGAGGGCGGGGACATGATGTACTCCGAGAATCCCCGCGATCCCGATTCGTGGGTCAATCTCGGGCATCCCTACATCTGGAACGATCCCGCGCTCTTCCTCGACGACGACGGGCGGGTCTACATGTTCGACGGCCTGAGCAATGTGACGCCGCTGCGGGTGGCCCGGCTCGACCCGGACAACGGCATGGCGCTCATCGAAGGCCCCGTCGACATCTTCCAGTCCGACAAGGATCACCGCGGCTTCGAGCGGCACGGCGACTGCAACGAGATCAACGACCGCAGGCCGAGCCTCGAAGGTCCGTGGATGTACAAGGCGGGCGGGAGATACTACCTCACCTACGCCGTTCCGGGGACCGAATACTCCTCGTACTGCGACGGATGCGCCGCGGCGGATTCGCCGATGGGGCCGTACCGCCTCTGCGAGAGCAGCCCGTCCGTGTACAAGGCGACGGGATTCATGCGGGGCGCGGGACACGGGTGCCTGTTTGCCGATCTGAACGGCAGGCTCTGGAAGATGGACACGGTCTCGATCAGCGTGAATCACCTCTTCGAGCGCCGCCTCTGCCTCTTCTCCTCGAAGATCGGGGACGACGGCGAGCTCTACACGAACACCGTCCGCGGCGATTATCCGATGCGCATGCCGCACGACGCCGGGGATCCGTTTGAAGAGCTCGACGCGGGCTGGCATCTGCTCTCCCTCGGCGCGGGCTGCGGGGCGTCCTCCGTACTGGATGAAGCGCACGGACCGGAGAAGGCGTCGGACGAGAACATGAAGACGTGGTGGTGTGCGAAGACCGGGGAGCCCGGCGAATGGATCGCCTTCGATCTCGGGCGGGACGAGACGGTCTGCGCGTTTCAGGTGAATTTCGCCGATCAGGACACGGAGCGCGTGACCGG
>CACZSA010000342.1 GCA_902783705.1 uncultured Ruminococcus sp. | reverse complement strand
TTCGAGCTTGTGGAATTCGGCCCGCGCCAGGTCCTCGAGCGACGGATCCTTTTCCGCCTCTTCATGGAACTTCACGTAGAGCCGCACGAGCTCATCGATGCCGATCCGCTCAACGGTCTCCCGGTCGCCCCAGCGGCGGAAGGCCACGATCTGCTTGCCAAACTGCGTGCCCCAGTCACCGAGGTGGTTGATCCCCGTGCAGTGGTAGCCGACGAATTCGTGCAGGAGCTTGATCGAATGCCCGATGACCGTCGTGCCGAGATGCCCGATGTGGAAGGGCTTGCAGATGTTCGGCGATGAGTAGTCGAGGACGACATTCTTGCCGACGCCCTTGTCCGAGGAGCCGTAGCGCTCGCCCTGCGCTTCGATTTCGGGGAGAACGTGGTTCGCGAGGTAGGCGGAGCTCACCTTGAAATTGAGATAGCCGCCGACCGCCGTCACGGTACCGCCCTCAAAAGACGCGAGGGAATCGGCGAGGGAGGCCGCGATCTTCGGAGGCGCCTGCCGCAGGATCTTCGAGAGCCGGAAGCACGGGAACGCAAGGTCGCCCATCGCGGGATCCGGCGGGTATTCGAGGAGCCCTTCGATCTCCGCGGCGTCCAGTCCCGCGTCGGGGGCGGAGGCGAGGACGGCGGCTTCAATGGCCCGGGCAGCTTGTTTCTTGAAATTTTTCATACCTTACTCTTTGTTCATTCGATGTCTATTTTGATCTGGGTGTCCACCTTTTTCTGGTGCTCGTCGAGGATGCTGTGTATCTTCTTGACGGGGTTGAGCAGCGTGCTGATGGACTGGTCCCGGTTGAGGGTATCGATGATGATGGCGACGTACTTGCACATGTTCACCTCCGCGTACCACTCCTTGTCCAGAAGTCCTTCGGGGTGATAGACGAGGTTCGTGGTGAAGCATTTGGTGAACAGCCCTTCCTCATACGCCTTGTCGAACGCTTCGAAGCCGTTCGTGAAGAGGCCGAAGGTGACGAAGAAGAAGATGCGCTTTGCGCCTTTTTCGCGGATCTGGCGGGCGACGTCGATGATGGATTCGCCGGAGGAGATCATGTCGTCGATGATGATCGCGTCCTTGCCGTTGAGGTCCTTGCCGAGGTATTCGTGAGCGACGATGGGGTTCTTGCCGTTCACAACGGTGGTGTAGTCGCGGCGCTTATAGAACATGCCGAGGTCGAGGCCGAGGACGGTTGCGTAGTACATCGTGCGGCTCATCGCGCCTTCGTCGGGGGAGATGATCATGATGTCGTCGTTCGCGAGGGAGATGTCCGGGACCACGCGCACGAGGGCCTTGAGCATCTGATAGGTCGGGCGGATGCTGTCAAATCCGGTCAGCGGGATCGCGTTCGAAACGCGCGGGTCGTGCGCGTCAAAGGTGATGATGTTCGTGACGCCCATCGCGACGAGCTCCTGCAGCATGATCGCGCAGTCGAGGGATTCGCGCGCGGAACGCTTGTGCTGTCTTCCTTCATAGAGCATCGGCATGATGAGGGTGATTCGCTTTGCCTTGCCGGCCATCGCGGCGATGGTGCGCTTGAGATCGGCATAGTGATCGTCCGGGCTCATCGGGACTTCCCGTCCGTACATCCGGTAAGTAACGCCGTGATTGAAGCAGTCGGAGATGATGTAGACGTCGCGTCCGCGCATGGAAGAGTGGATGATGCCCTTCCCTTCGCCGGAACCGAAGCGGGGACAGTCCGCCGTCGTTACGAACGTCGCTTCCTCGTCGCCGTGTCTGCGCCATTCGCGGAGATAGTAATCCACCTGAGCGATGAACTGCTCGCATCCGCGCATTCCGATGACCATCAGATCGCCATAGTAGCTGTCACTCATAAAATACCCCTTTGCATGATGAAATTGACGGTTTTTCCTGGGAATATGGACTTCCTTTTAATTATAACATAGATTGCGCCGTTTTTGAATCAAAAAATGCAAATTTCGGGTCGTGATTTCCGATAGAATTGCGGCGACGTCGACGTAGATTTTTCATGTATTTTGCCATCCCGCGCGGTACGCCGCCTCGGCGCTTTCCCGAATCAAGGAGACGGCTTCGCCCATGTCCGGCGCGCGGAAGGACGCGGTCCCGACGACAAAGGTGTCAGCCCCCGCGCAGGCCGCTTCTCTGACCGTTTTGTCCCCGATCCCGCCGTCGACCTCGATCGCGCAGGCGGGGTTGATCTCATCGAGGAGTGCGCGGACGCGGCGCACCTTCGGCATCATATCCGCCATGAAGCTCTGCCCGCCGAAGCCCGGCTCGACCGTCATCACGAGGATCATCCCGACGTCCGCGGCGTACGGAAGAATGTCCTCCGCTGGGCATCCCGGACGAAGCGCGAGCGCGGGGATCATCCCGGCCTCCCGGATCGCGGCGAGGGTGCGTGCCACCTCCTCCGGCTCCACGGCATCCGAATGGACAGTCACGATCGACGCGCCGGATTCCGCGAGCACGTTGATATACTTCCCCGGACACGAGGTCATCATGTGCACGTCGAGCGGGAGTGCGGTGATCTTCGCGATCTGCCGGATGACCGGGAAGCCGAAGCTGATGTTCGGTACGTAGACGCCGTCCATTACGTCGCAGTGGAGCAGGTCCGCCCCTGCCGCCTCCGCCCGCCGGATCTCGTCCGCAAGGTGAGTGAAGTCCGCCGCCAGCAGCGACGGCGCGATCCGAATCTTCATCGTCCGAACCTCCGTGAAATCTTTTTTTGAAACCATGACCGTCTGAATTCCCCTGCCCGGAGAGGTGGAAAAGCATCAGAATTCCGCCGGGAGGCATCCCCCGGTCCCCTGCGCGGGCAACCGGCACAAGGGCAAATCCGGGTCCCCGGCATAGACTGTACCGACGGGGCGACCCGTCCTGACACAGTTCTGTGAAGCAAGGTGATGTCCGGGACGTACAAAACCAAGGACGTGTTTTTCTGTCATCGCTTTGCCGAGTGCGGGAAACCGGTGTTCCGTCGGGGATGCCGGTTTCTTTTTATTTCGGCTCGCGCAGCAGGCAGACAGCGTGGGCGGCGATGCCCTCCTCTCGTCCGGTAAAGCCCATGCGCTCCTCAGTCGTCGCCTTGACGTTCACGCGGGAGACATCCGTGCCGAGGACCTCGGCGATCCGCTCCCGCATGGCGGCGAGATGCGGGCCCATCTTCGGCCTCTGCGCGACGATCGTCATGTCCGCGTACTCGACCGCAAACCCCGATTTCCGGAGGATTGTGACAGTTTCCTCGAGCAGGACCATGCTGTCGATCCCGCGGTAGCGCTCGTCCGACGGCGGAAAGTGCGCGCCGATATCCGGCATCCCCGCGGCCCCGAAGAGCGCGTCGATCAGCGCGTGGACGAGCACATCGCCGTCGGAATGCGCGAGAAAAGACCGCTCAAACGGGATCCTCACCCCGCCGAGCACGAGCGCGTCCCCGTCGGTAAACCGATGCGCGTCGTAGCCGTGTCCGATCCTCATGTCACAGCCTCCCTCGATTTCAAAATGGCCTCTGCGATCACGACGTCTGCGGGATAGGTGATTTTCATGTTCGTCGGCCCGCAGTCCACAAGGTGAACGGGAAATCCGAGACGTTCGCAGAGGGCGCAGTCGTCCGTCGCCGTGACATGATCGCGCTCGCCCAGATAGGAGGCCGCGCGGTAGATGTCCGCCTTGAAGATCTGCGGGGTCTGCACAAGCCAGGTATTCTCGCGGTCGATCGTCTCCTTCACGCGGTCCGAGGCGTCCGTGCGCTTGATCGTGTCAGAGTTGCGCGAGGCGGCGGCGGCAGCTCCGGTGACATAGGCGCATTCAAAGACCGCCTCGATCATCTCCGGCGTGACAAGGCATCGCGCGGCGTCGTGGATCGCCACATATTCCGCTGCGGGATTGACGGCGTCGAAACCGCGCTTGGCGGAAATCTGCCGCGTATCCCCGCCGCCGATGACGCGCGTGACCTTGGTGATCCCGGCCTTCGCGAGGATATTTCGGCATCCGATGACGTCGGTCTCGCGGGTGACGACGACGATCTCGTCGACCTCCTCGGACGCCTCGAACGCCTTCGCGCTCCGCACGAGGATCGATTCCCCGGCGATCTCGACGAACTGTTTGGCGGTATCGTCGCTGAAACGTTTTCCGCTCCCTGCGGCGAGGATCACGGCGGAGCAGAACCGCTTATCGTGTCCGGCTGCGCGGATCAGGGATGAGAGCTTCCCCATACTTTTCTCCGATCGGTACTTTTTTCTTATTATAACACAATTTCCGCCCCGTGAAAACCCCGCCCGCCGAAGTTTTCCGTAATTCGGGTGAATTTCTTTCGCCGCCCTGCCCGTCCCGGTTGATTTTGCGCCTCTCTTGTGCTATAATAGCGGGGAAAACAAATCATCCGGAGGAATTTTATGACATACGGCGAACTGGAACCGAAAATCGTCTTTTCCTATTTCAAACAGCTCTCGGACATCCCGCGCGGATCGGGCAATGAGCGCGCGGCAGCGGAATTCGTGCGGGACACCGCGATCTCCCTCGGACATGAGGCTGAGATCGACGGGGCAAACAACGTCTTCGTGCGCGCGAAGGCCACGGCGGGCTATGAGGATCACGCGCCCGTCATGCTTCAGGGGCACCTCGACATGGTCTGTGAAGCCAACCGCGGTACCGTTCACGACTTTCTGAAAGATCCCATCGAGCTGGTGCTCACCGGGGACGAACTCCGAGCGAACGGCACTACCCTCGGCGCAGATGACGGCGTTGCGACAGCGGTCATCCTCTCCATCCTCGCACAGCCCGAGATCCCGCATCCCGCCCTCGAATGCCTCTTCACGACCGAGGAGGAAACCGGGCTGACCGGCATGCGGAGCTTTGACGCCTCGAAAGCGAAGAGCCGCCGCCTCATCAACCTCGATTCCGCGGGCGAGGGCGAGGCCACCGTCTCCTGTGCGGGCGGCGTGCGCTCCCACATTCATTTCATCGCAGACAGAGCGCCGCTCGACGCTGCCGACGTTCTCACCGTCGAGGTGTCCGGTCTTGCGGGCGGGCACTCCGGCGAGGACATCAACCTCGGGCGCAAGAACGCGATCGTCACCCTTGTGCGGATCCTCTACGCGGCGTCGAAGGCCAGTCCCTTCCGGCTCGTCTCTTTTGCGGGCGGCAACCGGGACAACGCCATCCCCCGCGAGTGTGCGGCGACCGTCGCCGTCTCCGATCCCGCGGCCTTCCGTGCGGCGGCGGAGCGCGAGATCGCCGGGATCACCGCGGAATGCACGCCCGAGGACGCCGGCTTCCACGTCACCTTCGGGAAAGCCAAGGCAAAGGACGCCCTCACCCCGGCGTCGACCGTGTCCTTCCTTTCCCTGCTCTCGAATCTCCCGAACGGCGTGCACGGCATGAGCCGCTCCGTTCCCGGACTGGTCGAGACCTCCTCGAACCTCGCCGTGGTGCGCGAGGCAGAGGACGGGTATGAGATCGTCGTCTCCTCCCGCTCCTCGGTCGAATCGATGCTCGACTGGATGCAGAACCGCGTCGAGTGCGCCGCAATGCCCGCCGGGGCCGCGGTCGAGCACGTCAGCCGCTATCCCGGATGGGATTACCTCGAGGGCTCGCCGATGCAGACGCTGTATCTCGAAACGTGGCGCGAGTGCTTCGGCACGGATGCGCGGGTCATCGGCATCCACGCGGGCCTCGAATGCGGGCTTCTCAAGGGCAAGCTCCCGGACATGGACATGATCTCCATCGGGCCGGATATCAAGAACCTCCACTCCCCCGACGAGGTGCTGAACGTAAAATCCCTCGCCCGGATGTACACGCTCGTCTGCGCGATGCTCAAAAAGGCATAAATCAAAACAGGGACCGCGATCCGCTCGCAGTCCCTGCTCTTTTATTGTCATCGTATCGTCTGCACGCCGCTCGACGCATCGGCTGCCGTGAAGGTCACGGTGCGGTCGCCGAGGATCAGGCTGTACGTCTCGCCGGGCGTCATGAGATCCGAGGTCAGCACCACGCTCTGCGCTCTCGTGCCGTTCGGGATCGTGAGAAGGATCGTCCCGTCCGCATCCGCAAGGGAGACCGATTCCGCGCCGTTCAGCGAAGTGCATGCCACGGCGGGCGAGGAGAGGATCCCCGCGAAGCTGTTCCCCGTGCTCCGGCAGAACGCCGCGAAGGTGCCGCCGTCGATGGAGGCTGTCCCGTTGGTGTCGAGGATCGCGTCAGAATCGCCGTAGATCGACATGTTCGCGCCGCAGGCGATGATCGTGCCGCCCGTCTGGGTGAAGGTCCCGTTCGTGTCGAGGATGTCGTTGCCTCCCTGCGCGCGGATCGTTCCGCCCGCGATGAGGATCCAGACGCCGTCCTCGGGCTGTTCATTGTTCATGCCGCCGCGTCCGCCGCCCTGCTGATTCCCGCGTCCGCCGCGCCCTCCGAAGAGCGTGTCGACGGAATTGTCCGTGGGTGTTTCGGCTGTGTCGGAATTCGTGCTCGGCGTGGGCATGCCGCCCGGATTGCCGCCGAAACCGCCCTGACCGCCGAAGCTGCCCTGCATACCCTCCGGAAGCTCAGGCCTGTCTGAGAAGTCCATGCCGTCGGGCATATCGGGAGGCGTCATGCCGCCGAAATCGGGCATCTCGCCGTCGGGAAGCTCGGGTCTGTCGGAGAAGTCCATCCCATCGGGCGCATCGGGAGGCGTCATATTCTCGAAATCGGGCTGGGTATTGTTCCCCGCGCTTTCATTCGTGTCCTCTGTATTCCCGGGAACCGTCATGCCGCCCCGACCGCCGAAGCCGCCGAAGTTTCCCCCGCCGAACACGTCGCCCGAGGAGGAGCCGGAGGCCGCGTTGATCGCGTCGTCGGAGGCCGTGACCGAAATGTCGCCGCCGTAGACCTCGACCTTCATCGCCTCGAGGCCCTCATTGCTCTTTGCAATATGGATATTGCCGCCGTACACGAGGAGCCATGTCTCAGCGTGTATCGCGTCGTCCCCTGCGGAAATCGAGGTGATCCCGCCCTCGAAGATCACCCAGCCGCGGTCCTCTTCGCTGTCGTTCGACGCCTTCATCGCGTCGTTGCCGGCCTCGACTTCTATCACTCCGTCCCGTACGGTCAGGCTGTCCTTGCCCTTGATCCCGTTGTAGACGGCGGTGACGCGGACTTCGCCGCTCACGATCTTGAGATCGTCCTTCGACACGATCCCGTTTTTATAATTCCCCGTTACGGTGAGCGAGCCCGTGCCGTTGATCGTCAGGTCTTCCTTCGAGAAGATCGCCGCGTCCGGTTCGTCTTCGCCTTCGTAAAAGACATAGTTCGCGGAGTCCGATACGGTGTTTTCCGTCCCCTCCGCGAGTGTGAGGACCGCCTTGTCCGCACTCACGACGTAAATCGGGGCCATGTAACCGCTCAGGGAGACACCTGAGAGAATCAGCCGGACATGCGCGTCCTTGCCTGCGTCGACACGGATCTGTCCGGTGAAGCTGCCCGTCAGAAGGTAAGTCCCCTCCGCCGATATGGTCAGCACGCCGTCCGCGAGTGAGAGACCCGCGCCGTCGAAATCCGCATCCGTGCCGTTCAGTTCAATCCGCACGGCGTCCGCAGGGATCGAATCGTCGAGGTCATATTGGGAAAAAGAAGCCGCGGGTCGTCCGCTCTCCGAGGAGTCTGCCGACGTGCCTGCCGATACGTTGAAGGCCTCGGCCTTGGGCGCCTCCTGATTTTCTTCCGGAATAGCCGAATATTCCTGACGCGCTTCGTAATTTGCGAGAATCTCCCCGAACGAGAGCGCGCCTCCGTTCTCTGCGGATTCCGTCTCGGACTGCGCTTGTGTTTCAGTCGATGCGGATGTCCCGGTTCCTTCCACGGGTCTCAGAAGCCCGCAGGAGGAGAGCAGCAGGAGGCTCAAAAGAATCGCGATTCCTCTTTTCGTCTGTTTCATCGGTTCCGTCCCTTCCTTTGTTATGCCTGATTATACCGCGGGAAGTTCACGGTTTTTCCATGCTTTTGTGTTGGAAAAGTGAAAACCGGATGAAAAAACGCGCGGGCGATCAGAGCGTCCGCATCCGATCGAGGTAGCGTCCGAAGCGCGCGAGCTTGTCCGGCTCCGTAACGAGACGTCCGGATTCGAGGAAGGTGATCCGCCCGTCTCCGGGGATCTCGCCGCCGATCAGATCGACCAGGCGGTTGACCGTCCCGGTGTTTCCGTCGAGGATATCCGCCTCCGGAAAAAGCACCCGGAAGGAATCGCGGAAATAGGTGAAATGCGTGCAGCCGAGAACGACCGCGGCATACGGGACGCGCCGGTCGATCACCGTGTCGAGGTATTCCCGGACGGAAGGCAGATCGAACCGCTCCGTCTCCGCCAGCTCCACCAGACCCGGCAGGGCGGCAAGCGTCGGGCGAATACCCTCGTGAAAGCTCCGGTCGATGAGCATATGCAGCTTTTCCCCGCGGATCGTCACGGGCGTCGCGCAGACCAGGATCTTCTCGTCCGGATGGATCGCGGCGGCGGGCTTGACGGCGGGCTCCATCCCGATGATCGGGATCGGGAAGCGTTCGCGCAGCGTGGAGATCGCCATGCTCGTGGCGGTGTTGCAGGCAACGACGACCGCCTCCGCACCCCGTTCGCAGAGAGATGAAACAGCATCCTCGGCATAGCGGACAATTTGCTCGCGTGTTTTCGTGCCGTAGGGGACGTGATCGGTGTCGGCGTAAAAGAGAATATCGGCACCCGGGATGCGGCACAGCGCCTCGGAGAGAACGGTGAGCCCCCCGATCCCGGAATCAAAGAATCCGATGGTTTTCGTGTGTTCCAAAACGGACTGCCTCCTCGTGAGGTATAGAGGTGATGGGTTCCTTTTTAATTATATCGGAAAAGGGAGAAAAAAGCAAGAGGCAAGAGAAAAACCCACCCGGAAGGATGGGTTTGCATGAAGAAAAGCTAGTGGTGGGGATTGAACCCACGACCTGCTGATTACGAATCAGCTGCTCTACCACTGAGCCACACTAGCTTGTGCCGAATGATTTCAGCCTCGTCATTATACACGATCCCGGCGAATTTGTCAAGGGGTATTTCAAAAAAAGATGAAAAAATCGCCGGGACATTTTTTGAGAGCCGGAGAAACCGGGAAAAAGAGAGAACCCCGTCGCCGGAGTTCTCTTCCCTTTATCTTGGTGATCGATTATTCATTGTCGCCATCGACGGCGTCCTTGATCTCTTCAACGACGTCCTCGGCCTTGTCGGCGACGGTCTCGCAGGCGTCTTCGACGACATCCGCAGCATCCTCGGCGATGTCTTCGGCCTTGTCGCAGATCTCTTCGCAGGCGTCCTCGGCCTTGTCCTCGAGATCTTCGACGATCTCCTCGAAGTTGGTCTCTTCTTCCGGCGCAGCCTCAGGTTCAACTTCGACGAGCTTTTCCTGCTTGGTGCCGCAGAAGGGGCAGAATGCGACGTTTTCGTCGATCTCGTTGCCGCAGTTCTCGCAGACTCTTTCCTTCTTGAGCTTAGTGATCTGCTTCTTCGCGGCGGCGATGTCGGCCTTGAGCTTGTCGGCCTTCATGATATAGGCCGCGATGTCGCTGGTGCAGTCCTCGCCGTTTCTTTCAGCGGTATAGAACAGACGGCCGATCTCTTCGTAAACGGAGCTGAGCTTCGCTTCGGAGGCCTTGATCCCCATCTTGAGCTTGACGAAGTTCGTGAGCTCGTTGGTCTTCTTCATGGCGCGGTCTGCGACTCCGGTGGCATTGCGCTTGAGGTCTTCAAAATTGGGCATGATGATGTTTCCTTTCTTTCGTCGAAACGATTGGTTTGTTCTGTACGGTTTCATTATACACGCATTTCACGGAAAAGTCAAATGAAATATCGATTAAAAAACGATGAAAATGGTAACATTTCCATGAAGGACGATCAAATCCGGCGCATATCCCGGGGCTTTTTCGGAAATACTGTCCATACGATTTCGTATATCGGGAGGCAAGTATGACAGGAGAGCTGTACAGGAAATACGCCGAGGGGAGGGCGCGCAAATCCCCGCTTATCCGAAACTGCGTCAAGGCGTTTGTGTGCGGCGGGACGATCTGCGCGTTCGGCGAGGGGCTTCGCCGCGGCTACCTCGCGCTCGGGGCGAACAAGGAGACGGCGGGACTGCTCGTGTCGGCGACGCTCATCGTCCTGACAGCGCTCTTCACGGGATTCGGCGTCTTCGACAAGCTGGCGAAGCACGCGGGCGGAGGTACGCTGGTCCCGATCACGGGTTTTGCCAACGCCGTCGCGTCCGAGGCCATCGACAGCAAGCCGGAGGGCTATATCCTCGGTGTCGGCGCGAAGATCTTCACGATCGCGGGCCCGGTCATCCTCTACGGAACGGCGGCAGGCGCGGTCTGGGGTCTGATCTACTGGTTCGTGATCCGGTTCCGGTGAATCCGGGGACACGGGGACTCCATGTCGGGGTCCCTTTTTTACATATCCGCGAAGGTCTCGTCGAGCCACGCGGCGCGGTCGATGAGCCACTGCTTGAGGTATTCGACGTGTTCCTCTGCCGAGGAGAGCGCGCGGACCTGATCGGGCTCCTGATTCAGCCGTTGTCCGAAGATGGGCCAGCGCTCGAAGTTGTGATTGAACGAATCCTGATTCATCTTCCAGCAGCGGTCGATCTCCTCGATCATCTTCTCGATGAGTCCGGCCTCCATCAGCTCGTTCCAGCGTTCCTTGACCATCTCGACGAACCACGGACGCTGCATCAGGGCGATATACCACCAGTTCTGCTGTCCGAAGCCGTTGTTCTTCCCGGCATAGAGCTTCTTGTAGCTGCCGTTGTCGAGGCGCATGTCGTTCCCCATCGCGAGGTCGAAGTCCCAGGACGGGCCGAGGAAGAGCTTTCCGTCCTTGCGGTACAGGAAGAAGCTCGACCATCCGCAGTCAATGTTCTTCGTCAGCTCCGCGAGGATGTAGGAATCCACGGCGGCGTCGAGGTCGAGGAGCTTCTTCACGTCCTCGTCGCTCCCGCCGGAGACGGTATCCCACGCGGCGGTCATCCAGTCGTCGATGTAGTTGCAGCGCTCGGGCGTCAGTCCGTCCTCGCCGCGGATCTCATAGGGATAGCCGCGGGCCGTGAACCAGACGGTGCCCTTCTCGCCGCCCTTGTAGGCGTAGTTGTCGAGCTCCACGAGGAAGTCCGCGTCGATCTCTCCGGTCTCGTCGCCTTTCAGGATATCGATCTTCGTCTCGCCCGTCGTGATCTTCTCAACGAGCATGTAGTCGCCGACGTACTCGTTGTTGAGATAGAGGTCGACCATGCGGCATTCGGGTCCCCACGGGATGCCGTCAAGCTGATTCTGGAGCCAGAACGCGATGTAGTTGCGGATCAGCGACTGGTCGCAGTGATTCGAGATCAGCACCCAGTTCCGGTTCTTCCCCTCCCCGAGTCCGACGAGCTTCTGCTTCATGTCGAATTTCAGGGTGTAGGACTTCTTGTCCCAGCCTAGGGAGGCGTTTCCGCGGGTCTTGATCTCACCCGTCACAGAATTCAGCTGATATTTCCGGGGTACGTTCGTCACGGAGAGCGTGAACCCGACGGCGCGGCTGTCCGACCACACAGGTTTGCCGTCGTCCGTCGTGATGTAGATCGCGGGCGTCGAATCGTCCGTCTCCTCGAAGATCGCGTAGATTTCGGTCTCTTCGGAATAGCTCTTCGCGCGGTGTTCGGGTGTCCGCTCGCCGTCGCTCCACTTCACGAATTCAAAGCCCGGCGACGCCACAGCTTCGACCACAGTCGTCTTTTCACCGCGCACGAGCGTCTGGGTCGCGATGCCGGAGATATATCCGCCGTCCTCGGGCGTCACGCCGAAGCGGACCACGGTCTCGCTGACGGGGACCGCGGAAGGATCGATCTCCGTCTCCTGCTGCTGTCCCTGCTCGGCACAGGACGCGAGACCGAGGGAGAGCAGGAGGGAGCATACGATCGCGGCGGTCTTGATGGAAAAACGCATGAGAGCACCTTCGCTTTCATATTCTTCAATGGAATTCGCATTATTTATTATTATAATCCATCCGCGGCGTCCGTGTCAACCTTTCCTCGTCTCGAAACTTCGGTGAATTTGTAAATATTGACACTTGCCGCCCGAAAGGAGTTCGCATGTCCCTCCTCTCCGCCGCCGCATCCCTCCTCGGATCCATCCTTGTCCCGGGGATCCTCACCGCCTCCTCCGTCACGCTCGCGCCAAGGATCGGCCGGCGGAACATCTACTCGCCCCGCATCCTATGGAAAAGACTCCGCGAGGGCTCGGAATCCGGCGGGACGCATCCACTTTCCGCCCTGTGTGTCGCGCTCGCGGGGACCCTCGGCGTCGGAAACATCACCGGGGTGGCGTCGGCGCTCATGGCGGGCGGCCCCGGCGCGCTCTTCTGGATGTGGATCGGCGCGCTCCTCGTCCTCCCGGTGAAATACGCCGAGGTAAAGCTCGCCGTTCTCCACCGCCGCAGAGATCGTAGCGGCTATTACGGCGGCGCGATGTACTACTTATCGGACGG